>JBJMNM010000407.1:0-2395 GCA_045804305.1 Gemmatimonadaceae bacterium
CCAATAGCGTCGCCGCGACGGCTGCCGCATGCTTCACAAAGTGTGCGTCGCTCGAGCCGCTTTCACGTTCCGCCACGCCGGCGTATTGAGATGTGTCACCACGGCAACGCCCCTTCCTCGAGGACATCCGATCATGAACATCGTTCGAGCAGTAGCGATCACGCTGGCAACGCTCGCCGGCGCCGTCGCGGCCGACGCACAAGGATCCACACCGAGCACCAAGCCCACGATCGTGCTCGTGCACGGCGCGTTCGCCGACGCGTCGGGATGGCTGGACGTGATCCCGCTCCTGCAGCAGGACGGATACAAGGTCGTGGCCGTACAGAACCCGCTGGCGTCGCTCGCGGGAGACGTGGAGTGGACCAGGCGAGTGGTCAGCGCCCAGGCCGGACCGGTGGTGCTGGTCGGCCACTCCTACGGCGGCGCGGTCATCAGCGGCGCCGCGGCCGGCGACGCGAACGTCAAGGCGCTGGTGTACATCGCCGCCTTCGGGCCGGAGTCCGGCGAGCCGGTCGGAGCCTTCCTCGAGAAGTACCCGACACAGCTCGGCACGTCGCTCAAGCCTGACTCCGCCGGCTTCGCGTACATCGACGTCGCGAAGTACCACGACGTCTTCGCCGGCGACATCCCTCGGCGCCAGACGGATGCGATGGCGGTGGCGCAGAAGCCGATTTCCGGCGCGATCTTCGGGCAGTCGATTGCCGTGCCGGCGTGGAAGACCATTCCGAGCTGGTACATGGTGGCGCAGCAGGACCACGCGCTCAACCCGGACCTGGAGCGGTTCTACGCGAAGCGCATGAACGCCCACACCACCGAGGTCAGGTCGAGCCACCTGCCGTTCATCACGCATCCGCGCGAGGTCGCGAAGCTGATCGAAGCCGCGGCCGTTGCGACCGCCAGCGCGCGGACCGCTCGGAGGTGATCCCGACGATCACGGACGCATCACCATGAGAGACCCATGTCCAATGAGCTCACACTCGATCGACGCCGCTTCCTCAGCACCACGGTGATGGCCATGGCAGCAGCCCGGCTCGGCATCTTCGGCTCCGCGGCGGCGCAGACGTCGTGCGGCGCGCTGCGTTCATCCAATGAAGGGGAGCTGCCGTCGTTCGACGGTGCCACGGAGTGGATCAACTCGCCGCCGCTCTCGCCGGCGGCGCTGCGCGGCAAGGTCGTGCTCGTCCAGTTCTGGACGTACACCTGCATCAACTGGCTCCGCACCGAACCGTACACGCGTGCGTGGGACGACCGCTACAGGAAGCACGGCCTCGTGGTGATCGGCGTGCACGCGCCGGAGTTCGCGTTCGAGAAGGACCTCGACAACGTGCGTCGAGAGGTGAAGGCGATGCGAGTCGACTATCCGGTCGCGGTCGACAGCGATCACCGGATCTGGCGCGCGTTCAACAACGCCTACTGGCCGGCGCTCTACCTCGCCGATGAGAATGGAGCCATCCGGTATCACTACTTCGGTGAAGGCAGCTACGAGCAGTCGGAGCGAATGATCCGGAGCCTGCTGACCGCGGCCGGCCAACGCGACGTGGGCGATGGTCCGGCCACTGTCGATGCGCGAGGCGTGGAAGCCGCGGCCGATTGGGGCAGCCTGCGGTCGGGGGAGAACTACGTGGGTTACGAGCGCTCGGAGCGGTTCGCGTCGCCCGGCGGCGCGGTGAACGGCGAGCGGCACTCGTACACCGTGCCCGCGCGGCTGGAGGCCGACCACTGGGCGCTCGCGGGCGACTGGACCATCCACGGCCAGGCGACGGCGCTGAACGCGGCGCCGGGCCGGATCGCCTATCGCTTTCATGCGCGCGATCTCCATCTCGTCATGGGACCGGCGGTGCGAGGCTCATCCGTTCGATTCCGCGTCCGCCTCGACGGCCAGGCGCCGGGCGCGGCGCACGGCCTCGACGTCGACGCGCAGGGCAACGGCACCGTGAGCGAGCAGCGGCTCTATCAGCTCATTCGCCAGCCGCAGCCCATTGCCGATCGCACGTTCGAGATCGAGTTTCTGGATCCGGGCGTGGAGGCGTTCGTGTTCACCTTCGGGTGACTGCAACAGCCATCACGCAGAGGACGGCCTGGCCGTCGCGGTCAGCCGAACGTGAACACGAACGCCTCCACACCGGGCTCCAGAAATTCGATCTCGAACGTCCGATCGACAATGGCCTGCGGCTGCCGGATCAACTGATGCAGCCGCTGTTCGCTCACCGCGCCATTGCCTTGCTCGTCCACGTCACTGCCATGCGCGGCGCCCGGCGCCGTTCCATCGAGGAGGACGCGAAAGCGCACGGATGTTCCCTGCGTCGCTGGCCCCATGACGAGATGTAGATCGCGGGCGTGAAAGCGGTACGCGATCCGCCCGTTGGCGCTGTTGAGCGCCGTGGCCTGCCGCCCC
>JBJMNM010000408.1:0-5538 GCA_045804305.1 Gemmatimonadaceae bacterium
ACCGACCGCATGATCAGCGACTGGACGTACTGGTATGGCGCGTCGGACGCCCAGGGGCTCACGGAGTTCGAGTTCTACGGCAAGCCGTGGGACAACTTCGCCATGTACGATACGCTCTCGCCAATTCGGCACGTGACGAAGGTGCGCACCCCGACGTTGATGGTGCAGAGCGAGGAGGACTTCCGCACGCCGATGGGGAACGCCGAGCTCTGGTTCATGGCGCTGAAGAAGCAGAACGTGCCCGTGGAGCTGGTGCGCTACCCTCGCTCCACGCACGAGCTGTCGCGCTCCGGCGAGCCGTGGCTCCTCGTCGATCGGCTCGGTCGGCTGCGTCAGTGGTTCGCCTACTGGCTCCAGGACACCCACAGCGGGACGACGGCGTCGAAGTAAGCCATGGCGTGGCACGGTCCGTGACCTCACAACGCCCATGACTTCAATGAATCGTATCGCTCTCCTGGGAGGGCTCTGGGCCTCGACCGCGTGCGGACAGTCGGTGGACTCACGCGCCGTGACGCGCGCGGGCGAGGTTGATTTACGCCAGGTGAGTCCGGCACGGGTAACCAGCGATCCCGAAGTGAGTCGCGCCGACTCGCTCGTGCGCGCGGGCCGGCCCTGGCAAGCCACCGCGCTGCTCGCCCAACGGCTTCGCACTCCGGCGACGGCCACGGCCGAAGCGCGACTCGTCGGGGCGCGTGCGGCCGCCGGCTGGGAAGGATGGACGGAGGTCGATCGTCTCCTCGCCGGCGCGCCGTGGCTCGACACGCAGTTCGGCGGCGAAGGCCGCGAGCTGCTCGTCCGCGGCGCGCTCGAGCGTGGGCAGGACGCGAGCGCCAACGCGCGTCTCGCCCTCGGCGCGGCAACGGACGAACCGACGCGGGTGGTGCGAGAGGTGCTCCTCGCACGCGCCTTCGATCGCGGCAACATGCAGGACAGTGCCGCCGCCGCTTACGTGGCGGCCGCACGGCGTCTGCCGCGGGTGAGCGACTGGCTCCGACTGCGTGCGGCCGGGGTGACGAGCGACAGCGCGAGACGTGCCGAGCTCTTTGCCAGAGTCGCGAGCACGCCGGCCAAGGCGCGCATTCCGTTCACCGATGCGCAGGCACGAGAGCGTGCCGGCGACTTTGCGGGCGCGGCACGTGCGTATCGCCGAGCCGGCGACGAAGGGTCGGCGTTCCGCGCGGAGGCGCTGGACGCGCGCGACGACGCGTCCAAGCGTGCGGTTTCGCGGCGCATCGCGGCTTTCCTCAGCGGGCGCCCGAGCCCGGCGGAGGCGCGCCAGGCCATCGAGGTGTTCGACAAGGTCCAGGCGAGTTTCTCGGCTCCCGATGAGCTGATCATTGCGCGGGCGGCTGCGGAGCATGGCTCGGCGGCACGGGCCGTCTCGGGGTTCGAGCGCGCGGGCGCGGCCTCGTTGTCGCCACGCGATCGGCTTGCATACGGCGGCGCGCTCCTGCGCGCCGGCCGAGCCGCTGATGCCGCACGGCAGCTCGGCGCCATCACCGACAGCGCCGTGGCGCCACTCGCCGCGTATCAGCGCGCGCGCGCCCTGCTGCAGGCCGGCGACGGCTCGGGCGCGCGAGCCGCGCTCCGCGCGATTCCGACAGCGTACCCGAACGTTGCAGCAGCCGGTGCGCCGGCGCTGCTGCTGCTCGCCGATCTCCAGATGGACGACGGCGATGTGGCGGGCGCGGCGGCCTCGCTCGCGGAGCTCCGCCGTCGGTATCCGAGCGCGCCACAAGCTCCGCTCGGGGGCTTTCGCGCCGGACTGATCGCCTGGGGGAGCGACCCCGCGCGCGCCGGCGCGATCTTCGACTCGGTGGCGCAACGTTATCCGGCGGACGAGGAGGCCGTGGCGGCGCGGTACTGGGCGGCGCGCGCCGCGGAGCGTGCAGGCAAGCACGCCGAAGCGGAACGCCGCTGGCGCGAGATCATCTCGACCTCGCCGCTCTCGTATTACGCCATGCTCAGCGCGCGGCAACTGCGCGTCCCGCGCTGGACGCCGCCAGCGGGTCCGGATACGGCGCCGCGCCTGGCCAGCGCGGACAGCGCGCTCGCACGAGTGGCGACGCTGGCTCGACTAGGCATGGAAACAGAGTCGCGCTTCGAGCTGGACGCGCTGGCGGAGCGCGCTGACGCCACACCGGCGGAGGCGCCAGCCATCGCCAGCGCGCTCCTTTCCGCGGGCGACCCCTCGCGAGCCCTTCGCGTCGCGGCAAAGGCGCTTGGCAATGGAACGCCGTCACGCGCGCTGTTTCGAGCCGCGTACCCGGTCGTGGATGGCGATGCGCTCGTGGAGCAGGCGCGCCGGAACGGACTCGATCCGGCGCTGGTCGCGGGGCTGATCCGCCAGGAGTCGAGCTTCAACCCGCGCGCCGTTTCGGTCGCGGGAGCGCGCGGGCTCATGCAGCTCATGCCTGCCGTGGGCGCCTCGATCGCCAGGGGGCGCGGGTATCCGCTCTGGAACCCGGCCTTGCTGTTCGAGCCCGACGTGAGCCTCGAGCTCGGGACGGCGCATCTCGCGTCGAGTCTCAAGCCCGGGACATCCATCTCACGCGCGCTCGCCGCGTACAACGCGGGCGGCTCGCGTGTGGCCCGTTGGTCACAGCGGCCGGGCAGCGACGACCCTGAGCTCTTCGCCGAATGGATCCCATTCACCGAGACGAGAGACTACGTGCGGATCGTGCAACGAAACGCCGATATCTATCGCGCGCTGTACGGGTGGTGAGGCGGGAAATCAAACTGCGCCACTGCAACCCAGTTGCAGTGGCGCAGCTCGTTCGATGATCCGACAAGCCTTACCAGCCAGGCGCCAGCTGGATGCCGTACACCCAGTTCTTCGTGGGCCGCTGGAAGGGTCGCGCGGCGTAGAACTCCATCACCGCGTAACCCAGCAGGTTCACCCGCGCCGACAATCCCGCGCTGGCCACGATACCACGACTGGCACCTGAGGCAAACGACAGCGTCGGCGTGTCCGACTTGTACCACGCCTCACCAGCGTCGACGAACGGGGAGAGCGTGAGCGGGAGATACGGGAAGTTGATCAGCCCGTACTCCGGCACGCCGAAGACCGGAATCCGGAACTCGGCGCTCACGAGGCCGATGCGACTACCCAGCAGGCGGGAGAACGCGGGGCATGCACTCGCGGCTGCCGTGCCCTGCGACGCAGTGCACTCCTCGTTGGTGAACGAGCCGTACCCGTACCCGCGCATGAGCATCTCCTCGCCCAGGAAGATGGGGTACATGCGCGTGGAGTCGTCGCTGTCGCGTCCGTAGCGCCCGTAGTGCAAGCCACGGAACGCGAAGGTGAAGGGCCGGGCGAAGAAGTACGTTCGGTAGTCGGCGTACGCCGCGTTGTAGACCAGCGAGCCGAAGGTCGGCGACACCTCGAAGCGGTAGCGCGAGCCTTGAATGGGGTTGGTGAAGGCGGTGTATGAATTGTCGCCCACGTACGCGACCGATCCCGACCCGTAGTACGAGGTAGGATACGGCGCCGGCCCGGACGTCTGGCCGAGCGGCTGACCTGACTGATAGTCGTACGTCTGGATCTGCGTGCTGTAGGCGAGTCGCGTGAATGCGGTGCTGAACTCGACGCGGCGCGTGGTCGAGAAGGGGTACGAGACGTTGACGCCCGCCTGATCCACGAAGATGCGCTGGAGATAGATGTTCTGGTCGATCCTGCCGCTGCTGGCGTTCTGGCTCAGATACGAGTAGCCGTACAAGTACGGGATGTGCTGGATGGACGCGCCGTAATTCCAGCGGTTTTTCAGGTTCTGATAGATGACCTGGCCACCGATGTCCTGGACCTGGCCGTTGGCCTGCACGGCCACGCCGATCTGCTTGTCGCTCAGCTGATCGCCGAAGAGGAACGACACGCCGCCGGCGACCCCTGTACCGAACGGTCCGCCCGCCGACACGCCGAGGCTTGGCTGGCCAACCGCGTCGAGCGAGAATGACGAGTGATACGCGCCGACCGTGAAGTCCTGCCCGCCCACCAGTCCGGTAAGCGGATCGTGGAGATACTGTGTGACCGTCGATCGGCCAGGCGTGTCGCCCGGAGGGAGAACGCTCGCGCTGGCGACCGTGGCGCCGAGCACTACGGGCTCTCCACGCGTGCGAGTGGAGTCGAGCCCGAACACCGCGTAGCCCTGATCCTCGAACACCGAGAACAGCATGCGTCCGGTGGTCGGTGCCACGGTCAGGGCAGGCGAGATGTCGGTAATCCCGGAGACGCCGGTGGAGATGCGCGTGACGCGCGTGACGGTCCCGCTGGCCATCTGGAGCCGGTAGATGTCGCTGAAGCCGTCCTGATCGCTGATGAAGAACAGGCTCCGGCCGTCCGGCGAGTACTGCGGATTGATGTGCTTGCCGCGCGCGAACGGCGAGAAGACGCTGACCCGTCCCGTCTCCACGTCGACCGTCGCGAGCTGCAGCGGCGAGAAGCTCATCGTGTTGAAGTCGGTCTGCGCGCCACGGTCGGTCGCGAACGCGATCGTGCGGCCGTCGGGCGACCAGGTCGGCTGGATGTCCGCGTACTTGTCGTTGGTGAGCTGACGCACCGTGCCTGCCGCCCGGTCGACCAGATACAGATCGCTCAGGCCTCCGTGCTGGCCCGAGAAGGCGATAGTCCGGCCATCCGGCGACCACGCGATGTTGGAGATCGCGCCGACGCCCGGCACGCGCAGCCGCTGCTCGATGTTCGTCGAGGCGACGTCGAGGATGGCGATCTCGTGATTGCCCTCCGACTGCGCGATGAACGCAAACTTGTCACTGCTCGGGGACCACGACCCCGACGACGAGATGAACGTGATCGCGTCGAAGTGCGAGTTGCTCGTGGGGCCAGCCAGTTTCTTGATCACGCGGCCCGTTGCTGCGTCGGCCACGAACAGCTCGATCTCGAACAGGCCGCGCCGCGCGAAGAAGGCCACGAGCTTGCCGTCGGGACTCACCGTGGGCGCGAGGTTCATGTCGCCGGTCTTGCGCGACGTCTGCAGCACCGGATCGCCCGCGAGACCGGGTCGCGTGCGTCCCTCGAGCACCGGCAGGAACGTGCGCTTCGTCGCGGCGATCCAATCCTTCGAGAGCGAGTCGGTGGACACGCCGAGGACACGCCGGATTCCCTCCTCGAACCCGAGGCGCAGCGAGGTGCGGTACACGTCCACCACCGCGCGATCACCCCAGCGGCCGCCCACGTACGCCCACAGCGCCTGTCCGTACCGGTACGGGAAGAAGCGAGGATCGGTAGTGAGCTGATGAATCGTCGGCAACCTGTCACGCTCGGCGGCGTCGCGCAGCCACATGGCCGTGAGCGAGTTGTCACGTCCGAGCGAGAAGTATTCCGCCATGCCTTCGATCAGCCAGAGCGGCAGCGAGTTCAGGCGCGCGAGCCCGCCAGGGCCCGACTCGGCGACGCTGTACTGGAACACGTGCACGAGCTCGTGGCCAAGCACGTGGTCGTTGTCAGCGTAGATCCCCGTGAAGGGCATGATGACGCGGGTGCGGCTCGACTCGGTGACGCCGCCCGTCCCTTCCTCGAGCTGC
>JBJMNM010000409.1:0-5703 GCA_045804305.1 Gemmatimonadaceae bacterium
CGGCGTCGAATGCGCCCCGCGACCATTGCGACGTGACGCTGCTGCACCGCGACATGACGCCCCGCGTGGTGGAGGCCGCGCGCTCGGCGCTGGTGAGCCACCTCGGGGACATCGATCGCAAGGTGGCCGACGTGGACCTGCGCGACCACTTCGAGGAATGGTGGGGACTGCTGGCGAAGCCGATCCAGCTCGCCGACGGAGTGTGGCTCGTGCTGGCCCCGCAGCGGCTGCGCATGGGCGCCGTGAGCGGCCGCGACAAGGTGCTCACGGTGCCGGTGAGCCTGGACGCCCGCCCGCGCATCGTGACGGGACGCGACGAACCGGCCATGCGGTCGTCGCCCCTGCCACCACTCGCGCACGATACGGTGTCGAACGGCTTTCACATCGCGATGGACGGATTCGTCGACTATCTCACGGCGTCGCGCGCGCTCGCGGCGGTGCTGGCGGGCAAGACGGTCGTGGAAGGCACGCGGTCGGTGATGGTGCAGCGAATCGCGGTCACGCCGGCGCCCAAGGGCCAGCTCGCGCTCAGCGTGACATTCGTTGGCGATGCTCGAGGCACGCTGCGCTTTCTCGGAACGCCGAGCTACGATCCCCGCGGCGGAATGTTGGCCGTGACGGATCTGGATTACGATCTCGAGGTGGACAGCCAGCTCCTGAAGACGTATTCCTGGCTACACTCGGAGAGTCTGCGCCGGACGTTCCGCGAGCGTGCCCGCTTCCCGGTGGCGCCGGCGCTCGCGCGCGTGCGGGAGCTGTTGCTCGAAGGGCTGAACCGCTAGCTCGGCGACGCCGTGACACTCTCGGCAATCGTGGACTCGGTGGCGGTTCGCGGCCTGTACGTCACGCGCGACGGGCTGGTCGTGCGTGCCGAAGCGACGGGCCAGGCCGCCATGACCGTGCAGCCGCGTTAAGGGACAAGCTCATTCGTCAATCACGAGGTCTGGAATGTCACAACGCCCCTGGGTGTCCCATTACGATCCAACGGTGCCGCCAACGCTCGCGCCGTATCCGGAGCTCACGCTCCTGGATATCGTCCGGAAGCGCGCCGAGGAGCGGCCCGACGCCATCGCATTGCGGTTCGAGGGCGCCCGGACGACGTACCGCGCCCTGCTCGAGCAGGCGGAGGCATTCGCGCACGCGCTCGAGCAGCGCGGCGTGAAGCGCGGAGACCGCGTGGCCCTGCTGCTGCCGAACTGTCCGCAGTTTCTCATCGCCGAGCTGGGGGCGTGGATGGCCGGCGCAATCGTGGCGCCGATGAACCCGACCTATCCCGACGACGAGCTCACGTCGCTGCTGGCACGCGCGGGCGCGACCGTGGCCGTCGTGCTCGCGCCGTTCTACGACCGGCTCAAGACCGCGCAGCCGAACACGCGGGTGCGGCACGTCATCGTGGCGTACGTGCGCAACGCCCTCCCCTTTCCCAAGTCACTGCTGTTCCGCTTGTTCAAGGAGCGGCACGAAGGGCATGGCACGCCGCCGCGCGACAGCGACGAGCGGATGCAGAACGTGCTCGACGCGCACCGCGGGCAGAAACCCGCGTCGGCGCCGCCACGCCCTGAAGAGTCGGCGACGCTGCTGCCGAGCGGGGGCACGACCGGCACGCCGAAGTGGGTGGAGGGCACCCACGGCGGCCTCCCCATCGCGGGCCGGCAGCTCGACACATGGCTGTCGCCGGTGTTGACGCGGTGGCAGGACACGCTGCTCGTGCCACTGCCGCTGTTCCACACGTATGCACTGTCGGGCATCCAGACGCTCGCCTTCACTGGCGGGCTCTCGATGGCGCTGGTGCCCAATGCACGCGACACCAGGTCGTTGCTGGCCACCATGCGACGCGAGCGGCCGTCGTTTCTCTGTGCGGTGCCGGCGCTGCTCACCGCCATCATGTCGCACAAGGATGCGGAGAAGACGCGGCCAGCGTTTCGCGCCGTGAAGCTGTGCTTCTCCGGCGCCGCGCCGCTGCTCAACGAGACGCGGCGGCGATTCGAGGAGATCACCGGCGGTGTAGTGATGGAGGGGTATTCCCTCACCGAGGCACAGATGGCGACGATCGCCAACCCGGCGCTCGGTGAGAAGAAGAACGGCAGCGTGGGGATGCCCTTGCCGGACGTCGACGTGCGGCTGGTGGACGTGGACACCGGAAGTGGTGCAGTCGCACCGGGTGAGCCGGGCGAGGTGCTGATCTCGGCCGCGCAGCTCATGCGCGGCTACTGGAATCAACCCGAGGAGACGGCCACCATGTTCGTGACCGACCCCGACGGGAAGCGATGGCTGCGCACCGGCGACATCGGTTATCTCGACCCGGACGGTTATCTCTTTCTCACCGATCGCAAGAAGGAGCTGATCAAGGTATCCGGCTATCAGGTGTGGCCGCGCGAGATCGAGGAAGCGATGGCCAGGCATCCCGCCGTGCTCGAGTCAGGAGTCGCGCCCATCTTCGATGGCGTGAAGGGCGAGGTGCCCAAGGCGTGGGTGGTGCTGCGGGCGGGCCAGACGGCGACGCCGGACGAGCTGCGCGCCTTCACTCGGCAGCATCTCGCGCCGTACAAGGTGCCCGCGCAGGTCTCGATCGTGCGCGAGCTGCCCAAGACCGCGGTCGGCAAGGTGCTGCGTCGCAAGCTCAGGGAGCTGGACGCGCCGGCGATGAGCGAGCGCACCGGCTGACTCGCTCGTCGCGGCACGGGGGGAGGCGAAGCGTGCCGCGCCGCGTCAGCGCACCGGGAAGGCGACGAACTTGTCCGTGCACCTGTTCGGCGCGCGCGTTGCTGCACTCCGCGCGATCCGCACATCCGCACCGGTGATCGGCAGCTCGAGCGGACCGGAGCGTACTTCCACGGCCGCGTGGCTCGCCGCCACCTTGATCTTCGCCGGCGCGTCGAACGTCACGCCGTCGAACACGATCTCGAGCGGGCGCGCGGCATCGTAGCCGTCGAGGATCAGGCGCCCGCCGTCGAGCACGCGAACGTCGCGCAGCACGATGTTCCGGAAGCGCGGGACGAGATTGCCCTCCGTCTCCGGCGACGCGGTGTAATGCGTGTCCATCTCGATGACGTTCCTCGTCTTCCGGATGCACACGTCCTCGTAGGTCACGTGCTCCACGAGCCCGCCGCGGCTCGCGTTCGACTTGATGCGCAGGCCATTGTCCGCGCCGTCGATCGAGAGATCGCGCACGAGGATGTGGTGCGCGCCGCCGTTCGTCTCGCTGCCGATCGACACGCCGTGCCCCGTGTAGAAGTGATTGTGGAGGATGGACACGTACGACGTCGGTCCCGTGCTGCCGGCCTTGATCGCCACGTCGTCGTCGCCGGTACGGATGAAGCTGTGCGCAATGGTGACGTTCGTGGCGCTGGCCGGATCGATACCGTCCGTGTTGCGCGCCGTCTTCGGCGTGGCGATGGTGACGCCCCATGCCGTGAACCCATCGCCGCGGTCGAACACGACGTGGAAGTTGGGCGAGTTCCTGAGCGTGATGCGGTACAGCGTGAAGTCGTCCGACTTCGTGATCTGGAGAAGGCGCGGACAGCTCTGGTTGAGCTTCTCCACCTTGGCCTGCTGGGCGAGGTCCCACCACGACACGTCCCGTCCAGCGAGGGTCGCCCAGCCGCGGCCGTCGATGGTGCCGTCGCCCATCACGCCGGCGTGCGGCGCGTTCTCCGCCGAGAGGAGCGGCTGACAGCCGTGGCCGGCCTTCGTGACGGTGCCGCAACTGCCCGGCCGCAGATCGTAGTCGCGCGGGTTGCGCGAGCCGAACAGAGTCACGCGAGGTCCGACGACGAGCGTGACACCTCGCCTCAGGCGCACCGGTCCGGTGAGGAAGCCGCGCTGCGCGCCGTCGGCCGCGAGCACCACGGCGCGCCCCGCGCCGCAGCCATCGATCGCGCGTTGAATCCGATCCGTATCGAGCCGCTCCTCGTCGCTCGATGCGATGGTAGTGTCGCCGACGGGCACGAGCCGGGCGGACAGGGTGATGCACGCCGCCGGGATGGTGGGCTCGACGACCGTGCGGCGATCCTGCGCGGCGCCGGCGTGGGCGAGCGAGCCGAGACAGGCGAGCGGAAGCAGCGTCATGACAACACGACGTCCCATGATTCTCACCGAAGGGTGTTCAGGTCGACGGGCTGTATGCATCAGGTGCCGACCATCACGCGGTTCACGGTGACGCGCAGACGCTGCAGCCTGCTCACGTGCTCCACCACGTCCGGCTTCGCCACCCCGTCGAACCGGCAGTCCACGACGCGGATGTCCTCGATGATGCCCTTGTCGAGGCCCCGCAGGTACAGCGCGTAGTTGCTCTTGCGGCTGGTGACACGACGCAGCTCCACGTCGCGGACGATCGGGGTGAAGGGCCCGTTGGCCCCCTCCTCGTACAGGAAGTCCACCTGGAGCACGGCATCGGCGACCTCGCCGACGACGACGTCGCGCATGTAGATGTGCTCGAGCGTACCGCCGCGCATCGCGTTGTTCTTGAGCCGCAGCGCACGCTCGAGCCGTGGACTGTCCATCCGGCACCGGTCGACGAACACGTACCGCGTGCCGCCCGAGATCTCACTCCCCACCGTGACGCCGCCGTGGCCGTCGCGCATCTCGCAATCGCGCACGATGATGTTCTCGCTCGGGACGTTGAGGCGACGGCCGTCGGCGTTGCGTCCCGACTTGATGGCGATGCAGTCGTCGCCGGTGTCGAAGATGCAGCCGTCGATGAGCACGTCCCGGCACGACTCCGGATCGCATCCGTCGTTGTTCGGGCCGTGGCTGGAGATCGTCACGTGCCGCACGATGACGTTCGTGCACAGCACCGGATTGATCTCCCACATCGGGGAGTTGATGATCGTGACGCCCTCGATCAGCACGTTCCGGCAGCGATACGGCTGGATGAAGTTCGGCCGCAGGTAGTCGCCCTCGCCGAAGACGCGCTTCTCGACCGGGGTGCCCGTCTCCGCCAGTGCGAGCAGGCGGTCGCGGGCGTTCCGGTAGTCGGGATCGCCGGGCTTCCACCCATGGTCCCGGCTCCCCTTCCATCCCCACCAGTACGCGTCACCGGCCTGCCCGTCGAGTGTGCCGCTGCCCGTGACGGCGACATCCTCCGCGTCGTACGCGTAGATGAACGGCGAGTAGTTCATCAGCTCCGTCCCCTCGAACCGCGTGAGGACCGGAGGCAGATACGCCTTGGGATCGCGCGAGAACCGCAGCGTGGCGCCCCTGGCAACGTGGAGGTTCACCCTGCTGCGTAGGTGGACCGCCCCCGTGAGGAAGACGCCGCCCGTCGCGACCACTCGTCCCCCGCCGGCGGCGTGACAGGCCTCGATGGCGCGGCGAATCGCCTCCGTGCAGTCCGTGGTACCGTCGGCGACCGCGCCGTATCGGGTAAGGAGAAAATCGCGCTTCGGGAAGCGCGGCGGCTTGATGCGCGCCAGGATTCCGGGAACACGCGCCCACCCCTCGGGCTCGGCGCGGGGGCCGAGGCGGGTGCCGAGCATTTCGAGCATTTCGGCGCGTGACATGGCAGGCCGGAGCGCGATCGCGCCCGCCGCGGAAGCGGCAGCCTTCACGAAGTCGCGGCGCGAGTGCTTGGTCATGATCCGATGTCGGGTCGAAGGAGAATCGTGGACGGACGACGATCCCTGTCGTCCCGAACGAAGCGCGCCACCTGCTTCATCCGCGCGGATGCAGTCGCGACCAGGAGGCGTAGTCGCGGAGAAAATC
>JBJMNM010000410.1:0-10686 GCA_045804305.1 Gemmatimonadaceae bacterium
GCCCGACATCAGCTCGGCGACGGTCGTGCACTTCCGGGGAACGTGAACCGCGCAGTCGTCCGGCCCCAGTCGCAGGAGGCTTCCCCGGGTACTCGCGAATTCCCAGCAGTACCCGGTACCTGGTACCATGACCTCACCTGAGATCTCCCGCGACCCGGAGGTCCGCCGCGCCTACGCTGCCGACGCGTCGGGGCTGGTGATGGTGCCCGACGGCGTCGCGCGACCGACGAGTGCCGCGGAAGTCGCGGCGTTGCTCGCGGAGTCGTCGTCGTCGGGAACTCCCGTCACCCCCGCGGGCGGACAGACGAGCACGACGGCCGCGTCCATCAGCGATCGTGGCATCCTGCTCTCCCTGCGCGCGATGCAGCGGACGATCGACATCGATCCGGTGGCGCGCGTGGCGCGTGTGGAGCCCGGCGTGCTGGTGGGCGAGCTCAAGCGCGCGTGCGCGGAGCACGCGCTCCTGCTCGCGCCCGATCCCACGAGCGAGGAGGAGTGCACGGTCGGTGGCGCGGTCGCGTGCAACGCGTCGGGCGCGCGCAGCCTGCGCTACGGCGCCACGCGGCCGCACGTGCGCGCCCTGACTGTGGCACTGGCCGACGGCACCCTCACGGAGCTGCGTCGCACGTCGCTCGAGAAGAACACGGTCGGTTATGCGCTGGCGCACGACCCCGTGGATTGGTTCGTCGGGAGCGAGGGTACGCTCGGGGTGGTCGTGGAGGTGGAGCTGGGGCTGCTGCCCCTTCCCGAGCAGGTCGTCGGCCTCGCCATGCCGTTTGCGACCGAGCAGGCCGCACTGCGCTTTGTGGTAGCGGCGCGAGAGAGCCGGTCGGTGCACCCCCGCTGCCTCGAGTACTTCGATGCACTGGCATTGCAGATCGCGCGCGAGGCGGAGGGGTCGCGCGACTGGGCCGCATCGGCGGAGGGGTTCGTCTACGTCGAGGAGGTTCCTCCCAATGGTGTCGATCCGGCGCTGGACGAATGGCTCGCGCTCGCCGAGTCGTTCGGTGCGCTGGTGGACGACGTGCGCGTGTACGAGGGCGAGACCGCGCTGCGCGAGGCGCGTCGCGTGCGACACGCCGTGCCGGCGCACATGAACGAGCGCGGCGCCGCGCGGCGCGCTCACGGCGGGCGCAAGGTGTCCACCGATTGGGCCGTCCCGTATCCGCTCCTGGCGCGGGCGGTCGGACGGGCACGGGAGCTCGCCAAGGAGGCGGGCATCGATCAGGCGGTCACGTACGGCCACGCCGGCAACGGGCATCCGCATCAGAACTTCATCGCGCACGACGCCGACGAGCTCGCGCGCATCGAGCGCGTTGTGGAGGCGACGCTCCGCGAAGTCATCGCCCTCGGCGGGACCGTCGCGGCGGAGCACGGGATCGGAAAGCTCAAGCGGAAGTGGTTGCCGCTCCAGATGTCGCCGCTGCAGGTGCGCGCGATGAGCGCGGTGAAGCGGGAGCTCGACCCGGCCGGCATCCTCGCGCCGGGCAACGTGCTGTGAGCGCGCGAGGATTTCAGAGCGTCGTGATCGACGTGGATTCCACGCTGTGCGGGATCGAGGGAATCGATTGGCTCGCCAGCCGTTGCGATCCCGCGACGGGCGCCGCGATCAGCGCGCTCACCGACCGCGCCATGCGCGGCGAGATCGCGCTGGAATCCGTGTACGGCGAGCGCCTGGCGGCGGTGCGACCCTCGCGACGGGACGTCGACGAGCTCGCGGCCGCGTACGTGGGCGCGCTGGCGCCCGGCGCGGCGGAGGCGGTGCGTGCGCTGCATGATGCAGCTCGCCGCGTCGTGCTCGTGAGCGGTGGCCTGCGTGAGGCGATCCTGCCGCTCGCCGCCCAGCTCGCCATTGCCGAACATGACGTACATGCCGTCACCGTGCGCTTCAACGCAGACGGCGCGTTCGGCGGCCATGACGAGACCTCGCCGCTCACGACGGGCTCGGGCAAGCAGGACGTGGTGCGCGCGCTCGCGCTGCCGCGGCGCATCCTTGCCGTGGGCGACGGTGCCACCGACCTTGCGATACGGCCTGCCGTGGACGCATTCGCCGCCTTCACCGGCTTCATTCGCCGCGCGCCTGTCGTGGCCTCGTCCGACGTCGTCATCGATTCCTTCGCTCAGCTCGTGGAGCTCGTCCTCTCATGACCGCGCATCAGCATCTGCTCGAGAACGGCACGTTCTTCTTTCCCGGTCCCACCCAGGTGCGCGAGCCGGTCTTGAACGCCATGACGCAGCCGATGATCGCCCATCGCGGTGCCGCGTTCGAGTCCATGTTCGCGCGGCAGCAGGAGGCGCTCAAGGTGATCTTCGGGACCATGCGCCCCGTGTACGTGAGCAGCTCGTCGGCCACTGGCCTGATGGAAGCTGGCGTTCGCTGCGCGCCGGCCGGCCGCGTGCTGTCGGTGGTGAACGGCGCGTTCTCCGCGCGGTTCGCCGCGATCGCGCAGGGCTGCGGGCGCGAGACCGACGTGATCGAGGTCCCGTGGGGAGAGACGGTGGATCTCGACGATCTCGCGAGACAGCTGCGCACGAAACGCTATGCGGCGGTGACGATCGTCCACTCCGAGACCTCCACCGGCGCGCTGACGGACGTGCGCGCCGCAACGCGGCTGGCGCGCGAGAATGGCGCCGTGTGTCTCGTGGACTCGGTCACCGGCATCGGGGGCGCCGAGCTGCGCTTCGACGACTGGGAGCTCGACTACGCGCTCACCGGCTCGCAGAAGGCCCTGGCGCTTCCCCCCGGGCTCGCCTTCGCCGCCGCCACGTCATCGTTCATCGCCGGCGCGCGCAACACCGCCGGCCGCGGTCTGTACTTCGACCTCGTGGAGTTCGACGCGTACGCCGCCAGGAACCAGACGCCGAACACGCCGGCCATCTCGCTCTTCTACGCCGCCGATCTTCAGCTCCCCGCGATCACCGGCGAGGGGATGCCGGCTCGCTGGGCGCGGCACGGCGCCATGGCCGGACGCACGTACGAGTGGGTCCATGCACTGGCGTCGAGGCACGGCGCCGAGATTCGCGTGCTCGCGCGCGAGGGGCACCGCTCGCCGACGGTGACGAGCATCACCCTCCCGCCCTCGCTGCCCTCGTCGACGCTGCTGAAGGCGGTCGCCGAACGTGGCTTCACGATCGGCAGCGGCTATGGCAAGAACAAGGAGACCACGGTGCGCATCGGGCACATGGGGGATCACACGCCCGAGGGTCTCGAGCGCTGCCTGGCCGCGTGTGACGCCGCGTTCGACGCGCTGCTGCATCCAGTTGCGAACGCGGCGGGCTGACCGTCAAGTCACCGATGACAATCTCGTCATGGAACGGCCGCTGATGCGGGTACTCGTCATCGAGGACGACCGCCAGACGGCGAAGCTGGTGAAGAGCCTGCTGACCGAGGGCGGCGATGCCGTGGATCTCGCCTACAGCGCCGCTGACGCGCGTCCGCTCGCACGGATCAACGAGTACGACGTGATCATCCTCGATCTCTCCCTGCCGGACGGCACGGGGATCGAGATCCTCCAGGAGCTGCGCCGCGAGGGCCGCGTGATGCCCGTGCTCGTGATGACGGGGCGCAGCGGAGAGGCGGACGTGGTGCGCCTGCTGGATGCGGGCGCGGACGACTACGTCGTGAAGCCGGTGCCGAACGAAGTGCTGAAGGCTCGCGTGCGTGCCCTCGTGCGCCGCGGCGGCACGGTGCGCGCCACCGAAACGCTCACGGTTGGCTCGCTCGTCCTCAATCGCGTGACCCATCGCGTGTTCGACGCCACTCGCGAGATCCTGCTCACGCCACGCGAGTTCAGCCTCCTTCAGCATTTCATGCTGCACGCCGGCGACGTGGTGAGTCGCACCGAGCTGCTGGAGAAGGTGTGGGACATGCACTTCGATCCCGGCTCCAACGTGGTCGACGCGAACGTCGCGCGGCTGCGCCGGAAGATCGATGGCAGCCCCACCGCGCCGGTGATCAACACGGTGCGCGGCGTGGGGTTCAAGCTCGAGCCGCGGGCAGCGAGCTAGGGACTTCCCCGCCCCTCCTCCTCCAGCTGCTGCACCACCTTCAGCAGCGCCTGCCCGCTCTCCAGCACGTCGGCCGCGAACTCCCGCTGCTGGTCGGTGAGCGGGCCCCCTTTGCCGTTGTGCAGCAGCTTGGCGAAGCCGAGCACGCCGTTCAGGGGCGCGCGCAGGTCGTGCGTGAGGCGGCGGATGTCCACCGATCCGTCCGCGGCGACATAGCGCCGCGCCGTCTTGGGATCGGTCTCGCTCATCGAGCCGCTCGGAGATGCGACGCGCCCCGCTCGTCCGCCGCGTGGTCGTCGTCGCGTTCGTCGAGGTCCTCGCTCCACACGCGCACGCGGTCGCGGCCCGAGCGCTTGGCGGCATACAGCGCTACGTCGGCGCGGGCGGAGAACAGGCCGGAGAAGTTGCCGTCCGGATCGGCCGGGCCGGCCACCACACCGATGCTCGTCGTGATGCGGATCGGCGCACTGCTCTTGGAGGCGGCCACGAAGGGATGCCCTCGCACGAGGTCGCACAGGCGCGACGCGACCTGGAACGCGGCGGCCGCGCCGGTATCGGGAAGCAGAACCGCGAACTCCTCACCGCCCGTGCGGGCCACGATGTCGCCGACGCGTGCCGCCTGATTGAGCAGCGCGCCGGCGGCACGCAGCACCTCGTCGCCCGCCTGATGCCCGTAGGTGTCGTTGATCACCTTGAAATGGTCGAGGTCCAGCGCCAGGAGCGCAAGCTCGCTGCCCGCCCGCCGCGCGCGCGCCGCTTCACGCGCCAGCGCCTGGTCGAAGCCGCGACGATTCAGGCATCCGGTGAGCGGATCGGTCAGCACGAGGCTCGCGAGGTGCAGACGGACCCTGTTGTATGCCAGCCCCACGCGAGTGATCGCGTCCGGGCGCCGGTCGGCCGCGTCGTCGTACTCGCCGCTGAAGTCCCCCTCCTCGGCGCGCTCGAACAACGTCACGATCGCGCGCAGCCGGCGTCGCACGTGGCCCGAGTGGACGATGACCAGCGTCGTCCCGCCCGCACCGATGGCGAGCGTCCAGAGCTCTTCCACGCGATCGATCGCCAGCTCGTAGCGCGATGCCACGACCACCAGCGCGAGATATGCGATGATGCCGATGACGAGGCAGCGCCACGCCTGCCGGCGCCCGAAGTAGAAGTTCGCGAGATGGATCACGACCATCTGGCCGAACAGGGCGCGCTCGTAGTGGGCGGGCGTGGTCCCGCAGATGGTGATCGCGAAGATGAACGCCATGTCCCCGGCGAGCGCGAGCGTCACCACGGCCGGCGACGCGCGGCCCCACGCGCCCACGGCGATGGCCATTGAGCCGACGAAGGCGGCGTAGCCGAACGTCGCCAGCAGCAACAACGCCGGCCTGCCCGAGCCGGTGAGCCAGTAGCTCAGCGAGAGCTGCACCACGGTGGCCACGAGCGCCGCGCCGATGCGCGACCGGGCCTGCGCCACCAGTACCGCGCCAGCGGCCACGTCGCGCTGACTCCGGTGGATCGCGGACGCGGACACCCATCCGATCGAGCCGATGGCGTGCACGTTGGACAGCCTGACCGGTTTCTTGTCGAGGAGGGGAGGGGCGTTCATCACCCCGCAGCATGGCGAGCCACGTGCCATGCGCGGCCTCTTTGTAAACGGTGCCATGTCAACCGTTTACGTGGCCAACGGGGCGGCGGGCCGTCATGCGGCGGTCGCGGCCTGCATCAGGTCGTTCATTCTGCCAGCAGTGGCCCGGTGACCGCTGTCACCAACGCCGATGCGCATAGCACAGCGGCGTTGGTCGAGCATCGCGATGGCGGACGAGATGACCGCGCGATTCGGTCGCTGTGCGCGGTCAGACGCCAGCGCCGGCGAGCACGCGCCCGTTCGTCGCCGGCGCGACTTCCGCTCGCCGCTCACCGACCTGCTGACGCCACATCGCGTAATACAGCCCCGTACGCGCGAGCAGCTCCTCGTGGCCACCCTCTTCCACGACCCGGCCGCGCTCGAGCACGAAGATCCGATCGGCATGCAGCACGGTGCTCAGGCGGTGCGCGATCAGCACGGTGATCACGTCGGCGTGCTCGGCGACGTCGCGCATCGTGCGGCTGATCTCCTCCTCGGTGAGCGAGTCGAGGGAGCTCGTCGCCTCGTCGAACACGAGCAGGTGCGGGTTGCGGAGCAACGCCCGGGCGATCGAGAGACGCTGTTTCTCGCCCCCGGAGATCTTCATCCCACCCTCGCCGATCACCGTGTCGAGCCCCTGGTCGGCGCGGTTGAGCAGCGACATCGCCGCCGCGCGGCGCAGCACGTCCAGACACTGTGCGTCGGTCGCGTCCGGGCGAACGAAGAGGAGGTTCTCGCGAATCGTGCCGCTGAACAGCTGCGCGTCCTGCGTGACGAATCCGATCCGCTCGCGGAAGCGATCGAGATCGACGTGATCGCTCGGCACGCCATTGTACAGGATCTCCCCCGAGCCGGGCCGATACAGTCCCACGAGGAGCTTCACCAGCGTCGTCTTGCCCGCCCCGGACGGGCCGACAAACGCCACCGTGTGGCCGCGCTTGACCTCGAACGACACGCCGGCCAGCGCCGGCGCCGCGGCGGTCGCGTGCGTGAAGCTCACGTCGCGAAAGGCGAGCGTGCGCAGATCGTCCACCGCCACCGGGTTCACCGGCTTGGGATCGATCGGGATCCTGAAGATGGCGTCGAAGTTGGCGAGCGATGCTTCCGTCTCGCGATAGATGTTGATCACGTTCCCCAGCTCCTGGAGCGGCCCGAAGATGAAGAACGAGTAGATGAGCAGGGAGAAGAACTGCCCAACCGTGATCTGCTTCTCGAAGATCAGGTAGAGCATGAGGAAGAGGATGCAGGTGCGCAGGAAGTTCACGGCCGTTCCCTGGATGAACGACAGCGATCGCAGGTACCTGACCTTCTTGAGCTCGAGCTTGAGGATCTTCTCCGTCGTCGCGTTGAGGCGGAGCTCTTCCTGCTTGGCGAGGCCGAGGCTCTTCACCAGCTCGATGTTGCGCAGCGATTCCGTCGTCGCGCCGGCGAGGGCCGTCGTCTCGGCGACGATGACCTTCTGGATCGTCTTGATGCGCTTGCTCAGCACGGAGCTGAGGATGGCGAGCATCGGCACGGTGAGGAAGAACGCCGGCGCGATCGCCCAGTGCGCCTTGAACGCGTACACCATCACGAAGATCACGCCGACGAGCGTCGTGAACACCATGTTCACGAACGCCGCGATGAACCGCTCGGTGTCGGACCGGACCTTCTGGAGCTTGCCGAGGGTCTCGCCGCTGCGCTGATCCTCGAACGTCTGGAACGGGAGCGCGAGCGAGTGGCGGATGCCGTCGGAGTACAGGTCGGCGCCGACGCGCTGCACCACGACGTTCACGAAGTAGTCCTGGAAGTTCTTCGCCACGCGCGACACGAACGCCACGCCGACCGCCATGCTCAGCAGAAGCGCGACCCCCTTGAAGAACTCGATCCGCGAGTACTTGTCGTACTGCGTGGCGTACGAGTCGATGACGTGCCGGAAGATCAGCGGGTCCAGGAGCGAGAACACCTGGTTGATCGCCGCGAGCACGAGCGCGAGGAGGACGAAGCGCCAATAGGGCTTCAGGTAGCGGAGGAGGGTCTGCATGTGGATACAGTAACCCCGGCGACTGCGTTCCGGGTTCCCTGGGCGCAGGGGCGCGGCGTGAGGCCGACCGGGCGTACCCGGTACCGAGTACCATCTACCGCGTACCCTTCCGACCTGCGCCCCTCACGACGCGGTGGCATCACTCAGTGACGCCGTAACAGCGTGCCCGCGTTACGACGCCGCCCGATACCTCCCCGACCAGCGCCGCCACCGGTAGTCCCGCCGCCGAGTCTCGCCCGTCCGGACGAGGATGGGTGCCTCGAGGAGCGCGGGGGCAGGGGCCGGCCTCATCAGCTCCATCTGGATCACCAGCCAGAGCACGAGGTATGGCACGGTTGGCACGCCGATGAGCGCCAGTGCGAGCAGGACGCCTCGTTCCAGCGTGCGCGGGCTCGTCACGAACCAGATCACGCTGCCCGTCGCCGCGATGATGAACGACTGGCGCTCTGCCTGATGGTTGAACAACACGACGTACATGAGGAGCGAGCAGAGGTACTCGATGCGGAACGAGGGACAGGTCCATCGGTCGCGCCGCATCGCGATGGGAAGCAGGAAGAGCGCGGTGCCGGCCGCCTGGATCGTCCAGTTCGGCCAGTCGATGTGCCCCCAGTCGCGAAGCTGCCGCATGAGCGACAGGCCGAAGATCATGTCGCGCGCATCGTTCGTCTCGAGCCCGATCCACCACTGATACTGCTGCAGCAGCTCGCGTGGCGACACGACGAGCAACGGGAGCGCCAGCACTCCCGCGAGCGCAACGCCCGCAGCGAATGCCGCGCGGCCGCGGCGCGCCTGGATCGCCGCGAAGATGAATCCGGCGAGTGGGAAGACCTTGAGCGACGCCGCCACGACGACCGCATACCCGCCGTGAATCAGTCGTCCGCGCTCGTACGCCACCGCCGCGAGCAGGATCAACGCGGTGACCAGTGCGTTGCTCGAGGAGCTCTGGATCGCGACGAACGCCTCCGGTGCGAGCAGCAGCAGTGCGAGGTTCGCCCTCGTCGCAGGCAGCAAGCGAGTGATCGCGTAGATGAGCAGCCCTGCATTCAGCAGGTTCCAGAGCAGCAGCGCGATCGGATAGGGCATCAGCGTCAACGGCGCGAAGAGCACCGCCGCCGATGGGCTGTACTTGAACAGATCTACGGCGGCGGCTCCCTGTTCAGTGGGATAGGCGGCGTAGAGATTCTGGTGTCGCGCGAGATGAGTGAACGACTGTCGGAAGATCGAGAACGTGGTATGCTCTCGACTCCAGACGCCGCGCTGCAACGTCGCAACGACGACTCCGCCTGCATAGAGCGCAAGCAGCCAGAGTCGCTGGCGGGTACGGATGTTCGACATCGGCCGGGACGGGTGGGGCGTCGACGGTTGATGCTTCGGGGACTTTCGATTGGGCGGCAAGTATGGGCATCACTGGCGCAGAACGATAGCCCTGCTGAGCAAGTGCTCAGGATTTCCTCGACCGGGACCGGCAGTCGTTGCGCGGCCGCCACATCTGCCATCCCCCGTCGAGCGGAACGACGCCGGGCGGCACCGTGCTGTCCGTCGTGCGCCAGAGGACTGCGGACACTGGAGTCCCCCGGGCGCACGTCTCCGCGGCAAATCGTTCCAGCCCATCCGCGTCGAGTCGGGCATCGGGCGGCGCAACCACCGCTGAGATCCGAACCCCCGCGAGGTGAGCCCAGTAATGGCCATACGGCGAGCCCGCCACGGCGATCATCTCACCAGGACGTAGCCCGTGTTCTACCGCCGCGCGCGCAACTCTGGCCTGCCCGTCGCGTGGCCCTCCCCGATGCACGAGGGATCTCGCCAACACGAGCCTGAGCAGCACCACCGCCACGATGGCGGCGACCGCCGCGAGCTGTGCAATGCGTACCGCACGCCGCGTCGCCGTCGGCGCGGCGTACAGCAGCGTGACGAGCAGGGTGACGATGGCCGGTCCGCACAGTCGCCCCTCGACGTGCGTGAGCAGGTAGAGCGCAAGCAGGGCCAGCGCCGGAATCAACGCCGGCCATACGGCCGCGCGTGGCGGCAGACGGTCGAGCGCGGCGAGCACGATCGGGAGCAGCGCCAGCAGCGTGAGCGTCCCGGCCACGACCCAATACCAGTACAGCGTCAGAGCGAGCACCTGCCGCTGCGACGCGAGATCGAAGCGTGCGCCATCGCGACGCTCGAAGCGGGACGGGTCGAACCCGTAGGGAAAGGAGCCGCGCACCCCACCGGCATAGAGCACCGCGCCCGGAACGGAAGTCAACGACACCTGCGCCGGATCCCGCTCGGTCCTCTGTGCCGTTCTCGTGATCGGCTCATCTCGCGCCCTCTGCTCGCCGGCATGGCTGACATACCAGCGGTAGTTCAGCCGGCCGGTCTCCCCGAATGTGAGATGACCCTGTGCAGTCGTCTGTATCACGACCAGCGGGGCGGCGATGAGGATGAATGCCGCGCCGGCCCGTGTCAGGTCGCGCAGCGTGGAGATACGACGGACGCGCCACGCCAGTGCTGCGAACACCGTCCATGCCGCCAGCCCAACCGGAAGCATCACCGCCTTGGCCAGATAGCCGGCGCCGAGCACCATGCCGAATACCGTCGCCTCGCGACTCGTCAACGGACGAGCGCGGCGAATCACGAGAAAGCCAGCCATGCACGCGAGCGCCGAGAACACGAGCAGATCGGGCGTGACGGTTGGCGCCTGCTGGAGGCGCAACACCTCCCAGAGCAGCAGCGCATACGCGGCCGCGCGGCGGACGATCGCCTGTCCGGTCGATCGCTGGTCGACGGCGGGGTCACTCCCTGCCGCGCGCTCGAGCGCCGCGAGCAGCCACTCGAACGCCAGGGCACAGGCGACGATCAGCACGACGTTCACGCCGCGCGCGACTGGCAGTGCATCCAGGTGGAAGGGCCGCGTGATGATGAGCCCCGTGGCGATCAACAGCACCCAGAACAGCGCACGGATGGCGGATAGCAGTCGGGACGCCTCTCGAGCTCCCGCGAGCGGCGTCCCGACGTCGGTCAGTCCAGGAGTCGAAGGTCGATGCACGCCCTCATCCTACAA
>JBJMNM010000411.1:0-4599 GCA_045804305.1 Gemmatimonadaceae bacterium
CGGGATGCGTTCGCGCCCGGCGATCTGCTTCGCATGCTGTCGGCCGCGACCGAGCTGGAGCCGCGCTTCCGCAAGAGCGGACAGCAGCAGCTGCTCCTCGAGGCACTGCTCGTGCGCTTCGCGCTGCTCGATCGCACCGTGTCTCTGGAGGCGATGCTGCGCGGTCTCGGAGGTGGCGGTGGGGCGAGCGGCGCCGCGTCCGACGACGAGCCGACCGCGCGGCGTCCCGCCGCCGCGCCCGCGTCGTCGTCACGCCGGAGCGATGCGCCGGCCAGCGTCGGGCGCTCGGTGGTGCGCGACGCCGATCGCGCTCCCGCCTCGGCGCCGCCGGTGCCGACGGTGGCATCAGTGAGTGCCGTGCAGTCGGCCCCACCCCCCGACGTGAGTCGCGTGGCCGAACGCTGGGAAGATCTCGTGGTCGCCCTTCGCGCTGTGGGAAAAGGCGTATGCGCCACCGCGCTCGAGCATGCCGCGCCCGTGACGGTGAACGCGCGGGGGGATCTGACCATCGCCCTCGACGAAGCCAACCCGATCTACGAGCAGGCGATCGAGGCGGCGAAGGCCGAAGTGGCGAGCGTGCTACGGCAGTGGTTCGGCGGCGTGCAGCGCGTGGCGGTGCGACCGGCGGTCGGTGCACCGGTGCCGCCGGCACGACTCACTGACGAGATGGTGCGCAGCGAGCGCCTGAGCGCCCTGCGGCGCCGCGATCCCGTGCTCGGTGCAGCCATCGATGCGCTCGATCTGGACCTCGCCGATTGACGCATTCCTGACGCGTTGCGTGCACCGCCTCGCTTGCCCCACTCGTGCGACGCGGCATAGCTTTCGATCTCTCTACCCGTTGCGCACACGATGGCCGATTTCATGAAGATCCTGCAGCAAGCGCAGGAGATGCAGGGCAAGCTCCAGCAGGTCCAGGAGGAGCTTGCGCAGCGCACCGTCACCGCGTCGTCCGGCGGCGGCATGGTGTCCGTGCAAGCCGACGGCCAGGGCGGGATTCGCTCGATCAAGATCGACCGCAGCATCGTGAACGCGGCGGACGTCGAGATGCTCGAGGATCTCGTGCTCGTCGCCGTGACCGAGGCCCAGAAGAAGGCGCGCGAGGTGGCCCAGGCCGAGATGGGGAAGCTCACCGGCGGGCTGAATCTGCCGTTCAAGCTCCCCTTCTAGCCCGGCGCCCGGGGGGCACGTGTCGGCGATCGACGACCTGACGAGCGAGCTCGCGCGGCTGCCCGGCATCGGCCGGAAAACCGCGCTCCGGCTCACCTACTACCTGCTGAAGCAGCCGCCGGAGCAGAGCCGGCGCCTGGCGGAGGCGCTGCGGACCCTCTCCGACAAGGTCCGCCCGTGCACGCGCTGCTTCAATCTCACGGAAGAGGAGCTCTGCGTGATCTGCCGCGATCCTCGGCGTGACGCCACGCTGGTGTGCGCCGTGGAGGAGGCGGCGGACATCGGCGCCATCGAGCGCGCCGGCGAATATCGCGGGCACTATCATGTGCTGGGGGGACGGTTGTCGCCCCTCGACGGCGTGACGCCGGACGACCTGACGATCCCGCAGCTCGTGCGGCGCGTCGCCGGTGGCGACGTCCGCGAGCTGATCCTGGCCACGAACCCCAGTCTGGAAGGAGAGGCCACCGCCTTGTACGTGCAGCGGCAGCTCGCGAGCTATCCCCTCAGCATCACGCGCATCGCCCGGGGGCTCCCCGTGGGCGGGGACCTGGAGTACGCCGACGGCGTGACGATCGCTCAGGCCCTTTCGGCCCGGAGGGCCATGTGACGGTCGGCAACCACGCCCGCTTCGCGGCATTCGGGTTTTTCGGTGGCGTCGCGGCGGGGCTGCTCGTCTGGAGTACACAGGTACAGCGAAGCCGGCGCGAGCTGTTCAATCGGTCGCCGGTCCGTCGCCTCGCCGCGCTCGGGTACCTGGGTGGGCAGCCAGGGCCGGAGACGGCGCGGCTGCTCGCGGACTATGTGAACTGGGAGACGCGTCCCACGCTCCGACGCCGCGGGCTCGTGCTGCTGCGTCGAATGGAAGCCCACCTCGATTAGGTCACCGTACTCATGCCCGTCGGCGCCGCGAGCTGGTCGTTCACCGAAGACGACTTCGCCGCCATCACCCAGTCGCTGCAGCGATTCCTGCACGACAGCAACGCGCGCTGCGCGCTGCTCGTCGACCGGAGCGGCCAGCTCGTGGCGACCGTGGGCGAGCAACCGAAGTTCGATCCCACCGCGTTCGCCACGCTCACGGCGGCCGATTTCAGCGCGAACGACCAGCTCGCGAAGCTGATCGGGGAGACGGACTTCAACTCCCTCTTCCACCAGGGTGAGAAGGAGTCGATGTACCTTGCCGACGTCGCGCGGCGGGTGATCCTCGTCGTGCTGTTCGACAACCGCACGACGCTCGGCCTCGTGCGTCTCAAGATGAAGCAGACCGTCGACGAGCTGACGAAGCTGTTCGAGCAGGTCTTTGCCCGCCCGCAGCAGGGGAAGGGCGGCGCCCCCGGCCTTCTGGCCGGTGCGGACGATGAAATCGACAAGCTGTTCCAGTAAGAGGAGACGACAGCCATGTCGATGATCAACTACGCGTCGCGCGAGATCAACTGCAAGATCGTGTACTACGGCCCCGGTCTGGGCGGCAAGACGACGAACCTGGAACACATCTACGGCAAGGTGCAGCCGGACACGCGGGGCAAGCTGATCTCGCTCGCCACGGAGACCGAGCGCACGCTCTTCTTCGATTTTCTGCCGGTCGACCTGGGCACGATCCGCGGCTTCAAGACCCGCTTTCACCTGTACACCGTGCCGGGCCAGGTGTACTACAACGCGAGCCGGAAGCTCATCCTCAAGGGCGTCGACGGCATCGTGTTCGTGGGCGACTCGCAGGTGGAACGCATGGAGGCGAACCAGGAGGCCATGCAGAACCTGTACGACAACATGGCCGAGTACGGCTACGACCTCACGAAGATGCCGTTCGTGATCCAGTACAACAAACGCGACCTGCCGAACGCCGCGCCGGTGCGGGACCTGCAAGCTGGCCTGAATCCGGGCTGGGAAGTGACGGAACCCTCGCGCCAGCGGGTCGCCCCTGATCCGAGCCACGCGGGCGAGAATCTCGTCGAGCAGCTCGGCACCGGCGAATGGGTGGAGCATGCGCCATATTTCGAGGCGGTCGCCGTGACCGGCGACGGAGTGTTCGAGACGCTGCGCGCCGTGAGCAAGCTCGTGCTCAAGTCGCTCGCCTGACCAGACCGATCCGAAGCGTGAACCTGCCCAACGCCGTCACCGTCGCACGCATCGCCGTCACGCCGCTCATCGCGTGGCTGCCCCTCGCGCCCTCGTCGGCGCTGCGGCTCACGGCGTTCGTGCTCTTCATCCTCGCCGCGGTGACGGACTACGTGGACGGCCGCCTCGCGCGGTCGCGCAAGCAGGAGACGGATCTCGGCCGCCTGCTCGATCCGCTCGCCGACAAGCTGCTGCTCGTGGCCACGATCATCCCGATGTACGTGCTGATGCGCCTCAGCGCGCAGAGCACCGCGCCCTGGCCGCAGAAGGCGCTCGAGAACGTGCTGCCCTTCCACACCCCGTTCGGCGACGTGGGACTCGCCTGGTGGGTGGTGGCGGTAGTGCTTGGCCGTGAGCTCTTCATGACGATCTTCCGTCAGGCGGCGGCGCGGCGCGGCGTGGTGATCGCCGCGATCGGCCCCGCCAAGTGGAAGACGGCCTTCCAGTCGATCTGGGTCGGCTCCGCCTACTTCTGGTTCGTCGCCGCGACGTACGCCGCGACCCACACGTGGGATGGGCCGGCGTGGACCGGCTTCGCCGACTTCAACGGCATGGTCGGCGTGAGCACGATGATCGGCTCGCTCGGACTCACGCTGTACTCCCTCGCGCTCTACCTGCGCACCTACGGCCGCGTCTTCACGGGGACGCCCGTCCGCGGCCGCGGCTAGGGCGCCCGCCCGCCCTCCCGCACGCGCCATGCAGATCGAGGTCGTCACGATCGGCGACGAGCTGCTGCTCGGCTACACGATCGATACCAACGCCGCCCATCTCGCCCGCGAGCTCGCCGCGCTCGGCGTCGAGATCGTTCGTCGCACGACATGCGGCGACAGCGCCGAGTCGATCGCCACCGCGGTGCGCGAGGCACTGGAGCGGTCGGGGGCGGTCATCACCACCGGGGGGCTTGGCCCCACGAGCGACGATCTCACCAAGCCGTCCATCGCCGCCCTGTTCGGGCGTCGCATGGTGCTCGACGAGGAGCATCTGGCCTGGATGCGCGACCGCTGGGCGACCCGATGGCCCGCACGCCCCATGCCGGAGGCCAACGTGCAGCAGGCCATGCAGCCCGAGGGCGCACGCAAGCTCACGAACCGCCACGGTTCGGCGCCCGGCATCTGGCTCGAGGACGAGCGTGGCCGGTGGGTGGCGATGCTGCCGGGCGTGCCGCGCGAGATGCGCGGTATGCTCGCCGACACGCTTCTCCCGCACTAGCGCGATCGCGTCGGTGACGTCCATTCCGTGGTGCGCTCGCGGACGCTGCGCACCACCGGCGTGGCCGAGTCGGCGGTGGCAGATCGCATCGCCTCGCTCCCGAATGGAGTC
>JBJMNM010000412.1:0-4909 GCA_045804305.1 Gemmatimonadaceae bacterium
ACACTCTTTCACAACAAGAATCTCTTCCTAAAAAAGCATCGAGTCGACGGGGCTGCGGGGATTCGCGTCGCCCTCACGTGCCTTCGCGCGATCCTGCGCTTCGCGCTTCGAGAGCTCGGCGGGCACCTCGGCATCGTCGGTCGTCAGTCGCTTGGAGCCTACGTTGCGGCTTGGCATCGAAGTCTTCCTGTGATGAGTCGTCGCACGATGGTGCAGCAGCCATGCCAGCGGCGAGCGTAGCCGCGGCCGGCCGGCGGACGAGCCCGACGGCCGCGGGTGGCGAACTGCACCGGGGCGAGCTACCTCTATTGACACCCTCCCCCTCGGAGCTGCCACCCCATGTATCGCGCTCTCCTTCTCGCCGCCACGCTCGCGTTGCCGTACGCGGCGAGCGCGCAGATCCGCTCGCCGAGTGCCGTTCCCGACATCGCGTACAAGAAGTACACGTTGCGGAACGGGCTCACGCTCCTGGTGCACGAGGACCACAAGGCGCCCATCGCGGCGGTCAACGTGTGGTACCACGTGGGCTCCAAGAACGAGCGCGTCGGCAAGACCGGGTTCGCGCATCTGTTCGAGCACCTCATGTTCAACGGCAGCGAGAACTACAACGATGACTACTTCAAGGCCGTCGAGCCGCTGGGCGCCACGGACCTCAACGGCACCACGAACGAAGACCGGACGAACTACTTCCAGAACGTTCCCGTGTCCGCGCTCGACCGGATTCTCTTCCTCGAGTCCGACCGCATGGGCCACCTCGTCGGCGTGATCGACTCGGCGCGACTCAACGAGCAGCGCGGCGTGGTGCAGAACGAGAAGCGGCAGGGAGAGAACGAGCCGTACGGCCGGACGTGGATCACGATCGCCGAGAACACCTTCCCCAAGGGACATCCCTACTCGTGGTCGGTGATCGGCTCCATGGATGATCTGAACGCCGCGTCGCTCGAGGACGTGAAGGACTGGTTCAAGACCTACTACGGCCCGGCGAACGCCGTGCTCGTCATCGCCGGCGACGTGAGCGCGGATGACGTACGGCAGCGCGTCGAGCGATACTTCGGCGACATCCCCTCCGGGCCGCCGATCGCGAAGCACCAGGTCTGGATCGCGAAGATGCAGGGCGAGCATCGGCAGGTGCTGCAGGACCGCGTCCCCCAGGCGCGGGTGATCAAGGTGTGGAACGTGCCCGAGTGGGGGAACCCCGAGCAGATCTACCTCTCGATGGCGTTCGACGTCCTGGGCCGCGGCAAGTCGTCGCGCCTCTACAAGCGGCTGGTGTACAAGGACCGCATTGCGTCCGACGCCGAAACGTTCGCCGACGACCGCGAGATCGCGTCGCAGCTGCTCATGCAGGCGACCGCGCAGCCGGGTGGCGATCTCAAGGCCGTCGAGCGGGCGATGGACGAGGAGCTCCGCGCATTTCTCGCCAATGGCCCCACGCAGGCCGAGCTGGATCGCGTGAAGACCGAACGTCGCGCGTCGTTCATTCGCGGCATGGAGCGCATCGGCGGCTTCGGCGGGAAGTCGGACATCCTCGCGCGCGGCATGGTGTATCGCAACGATCCCGAGGCGTACAAGGCGATTCAGGCGCGTATCGCCAACGCGACCGCGGAGGATCTGCGCTCCACGGCGCGGCGGTGGCTCACCGACGGCGTGTACGTGCTCGAGGTGCATCCCTTCCCCGAGTACGAGACCGTCGCCAGCAACGTCGATCGCAAGAAGCTGCCGGAGGTGGCGCCACCACCGGCTGCGCCGCTGGGCGTGGCGGAGCGTGCCACGCTGTCGAATGGCCTCAAGGTGGTGCTGTCGCGCCGCGCCGCGGTGCCGGTGGTGCGGATATCGACGATCGTCGACGGCGGATTCGCCGCCGACAATCCGGCGAAGCCCGGTGTGGCCGGCATGACGATGCAGATGATCACCGAAGGCACCACGTCGCGCTCGGCGCTGCAGATCGCCGACGAGCTGGCGTCGCTCGGTGTCAACCTCAACGCCGGCGCCGATCTGGACGTGATGCGGGTCGGCATGTCGGCGCTCAAGGACAAGCTCGATCCCGCGCTGGCCATCTACGCCGACGTGCTGCTGCATCCCTCCTTCCCACAGAGCGATCTCGATCGCGTGAAGCAGATCACCCTGGCGAACATCAAGCAGGAACAGGTGCAGCCGTTCTCCATGGGGCTGCGCGTGCTGCCGCTTCTCCTCTACGGCGCCGGTCATGCATACGGCCAGCCGCTCACGGGAAGCGGGACGGAAGCGTCCGTCCGGGGCATCACGCGCAACGACCTCGCGCAGTTCCACGCCGCGTGGTTCAAGCCCAATCACGCCACCGTCGTCGCGGTGGGCGACATCACCATGCCGGAGCTCACGGCGAAGCTCGAGCGTGCCTTCGCCGCCTGGACGCCGGGCACCGTGCCGGCGAAGAACGTCACCACGGTGGCAAGCCGCGACAGCAAGCGCGTCTACATCCTCGATCGGCCGGGCGCGGATCAGTCGTACGTGCTCGCCGGCCAGCTCATCGCCCCGAAGGCGAACGCCGACGAGATTCCGTTCCAGCTGTTCAACGATGCCTTCGGAGGCGCGTTCGTCTCGCGCATCAACATGAACCTGCGAGAAAACAAGCACTGGTCGTACGGCGCGTTCAGCTTCCCCGTCGACGCGCGCGGCCAGCGCTTGTGGATGGTGATGGCGCCCGTGCAGACCGACAAGACGAAGGAGTCGCTCTCCGAGGTCGTGCGCGAGCTGCAGACGGTGGTCGCCGACAAGCCGCTCACCACGGCCGAGATCAACGACGCGAAGGATCGCACGATCAAGACGCTCGCCGGCCGGTGGGAGACGAGCGCGTCGGTGGCCTCGGCGCTCGGCGAGATCGAGACGTACGGGCTGCCGAAGGACTACTACGTCACGTACTCCGACGCGGTGCGCGGCGCGAACGACGCGCAGGTGAACGCGGCGGCCAGGAAGTTCGTCAATCCCGGTCAGATCCTCTGGGTCGTCATCGGGGATCGCGCGAAGATCGAGCCCGGGATCCGGTCTCTCAACCTGGGGGAGGTGGTGCAGCTCGACGCCGACGGCCGGCCGAAGGGGCTCACACCATAGGAAGGCGGAGGATACGTCGCGACGCGCCTGGTTGGCACGGGCCTTCCGGTAGTGGCCGCCCACCAGCCACGCTGGGTTCGTCAACTCTCCACGAGGGAGGAGCCATGTCCGACCGAGGCGCGCACGACGCGAACGACCACTCGATCCTGGAGCCGGTGAGCGCACCACAGGGTCACGGGACGTCCCGCACCGTAAAGACCGACGCGGAGACCGTGACCGAGGGTGCGGGCGGATTCCTCGGCGGGGTGTCGGGACTCGCCCTCGGTGCGGCGGCGGGGCCGGTGGGGGCAATCCTCGCCGCGATCGCGGGAACGGTGGGCGGCTGGTGGGCCGGCCGCGAGGTGGCGAATGCGCTCACCGAGAGCGACGACCGGTTCTACCGCGAGCAGTACGAGCACGCCCCCGACCGGCTCGCCGACCGCACCTACGATCAGGTGCGTCCGGCCTATGTCACCGGCCATCTCGCCGGCCGCAACCCCGAATACCGGGGACGCACCTTCGAGGAGATCGAGGGGGATCTTGCCGGAGGGTGGCACGACTGCGTGGGCGAGCAGTGCGCCGAATGGGCGGCGCTGCGCAACTACGCGCGTGCGGCGTTCGAGCGGGCGCGGGGGACGTAGAGCTTCCCGAACCACCTGTCAGGGCCGACTACCGGCGCCGCGGCGACTGCACGGTCAGCGTGTCCGTCAGTGGTGTCGCCGCGGACGACGTTCCCACGTGAATCGTGTACTTCCCGTCGGCGACGGTCCACCGCTGCGTTGCGCTGTCCCAGATGCCGAGTGGATGATTCGGCGCGCGTGGGTCGATGACCATGCGGGCCATCTTCGTTTGCCCCGGCTCGAGCCACACCTTCTCGAATGCAACGAGCCGCTTCGGCGGCTCCCCCGCGCTCGCCGGCAGGGACAGATAGACCTGCGGCACCTCCGCGCCCCGACGGCTTCCGGCGTTCGTCACCGCGACGCGGACCTCGATGGGACGCGTGCCGTCCGACGTGCGGGGCGACACCGCGAGGCGAGACAGCCTGAACGTCGTGTAGGACAGACCATGCCCGAAGGGAAACAGCGGCGTGATCCCGTTGGCGTCGAACCACCGGTAGCCCATCCGCAGCCCTTCGCTGTATTCCACGGTGGTCGGCGCGCCGGCCGCGAAGCCCGCGCTCCGGCTCACCGACACCGCGGCGCCGGTCGTATCCACCCCGGGCCAGCGGCGCGCCGTGTTGGCCGGGAGATCGCTCTCGCGCCTGGGGAAGGTGACGGGAAGCTTGCCGGACGGATCGGCCAGTCCGAAGAGCAGCCGGGCCACGATCGCGCCGTCCTCCTGCCCCGGAAACCACGCCTCGAGCACGGCCGGTACCGCTTCGATCCACGGCATCAGCGCGGATGCGTTGTCCTTCATGACCACGACCGTGCGCGGGTTGGCCGCGGCCACCGCGGCGATCATCGCGTCCTGACCGTCCGCCAGCGCGATGCTCTCGCGATCCCTGCCCTCCTCGGCGATCGTGCCGGCGAGCACGATCACCACGTCGGCGGAGCGCGCCGCGGACACGGCCTCGGCGAGGTTGCCGTTGTCGTTCGCCACGATCGTGAGCGATGCAGTAGCCGGCGACTTCAGCTGCGCGAGCACCTGTCTCACGCCGTCGATGGGCGTGACCGTGGCGAACGGGATCACGTCGGAGCTTCCGCCGCAGCAGCCGGACACCGCCTTCGCGGCGTAGTCCGCCTTGCCGATCAAGGCAATGGATCGCAGCGCGCCGGCGTCGAGCGGCAGCAGCGCGCGATCGTTCTTCAGCAGCACGGCCGCCTGCTCGCCGATCGCGCGCGCG
>JBJMNM010000413.1:0-7404 GCA_045804305.1 Gemmatimonadaceae bacterium
CGATCACTATCTACGCGCTCGGAGCGCCGATCGATGACGCCCCCGCGATGGCGACGGCTCGCACGCGAACGGGACGCCTCGCGGCGTCCCGTGTACGGACCGTCCCTTCAATCGAGCCCTACGGCAGCACGAAGGTGAAGGACGTCGTCGCCCGATGGGAGCTGCTGGTGAGCATCGCGTCCGCGGTGTACATGCCCCCTGCCGGGGCATTCCATTGCTCCGAGTAGGCGACCGTTTCGCCGGGCGCGAGGGTACGCGAGCCGAGCGACTGCCCGAAGCTCATGTTCGCGCTCCACTGCCACAGCAGCGCACCACTCGCGGCGGAGCGAACGATGAAGTCGTACTGCTGCGCGCTGTTGAAGTCGAGCTGCGCCGGCGCTGAGGAGATGTTCTTCACGGTGAACTCGAGCGTGACCTGTCGGCCGTTCGCGGTGGCTCGGAGCGCGGGCTGTAGCAGGCTGTTGTTGCCCATGATGGAGATGGGTGGCGTCATCGGTGGCACGCCGAGGCCGCAGGCACCGCAGCTGGAGAGGATCGTGCCAGGCACGACCTGCGGCGTCATGCTGATGGTGTGCGAGCCCGACGCCGTGTTCTTCCGCAGCGCGATCGGCGGCGGCTGCACCGTGCCTGTGAATGCTACGGAGAACTCGGCCCTCCTGCACGTCCGGAGCGGCGGGTCCGCTTTGACCATGGTGTGGAACCCATTGTCGACCGGCCCCGCGCAGAAGTCGTCGCCGGGTGTCACCGTAATCCCCTGTGTGGCCCCGACACCGAAGAAGATGCCGCCCTCGCCGTCGAGAAAGGTGAGCGTCGTGCGGTTCGCGTAGGGCACCTGCGTTCCCGGAGGTACCTCACCCATGCCGGAAAAGTCGCCGTCGGCGGTGAGCTGCACGACACGCCGCGGGTCGCTCCGCTGCCACGCGATCATGCTGTTGAGGGGCAGGCGATAAGCGGCCGCGCAGATCGCGGCCGGCGGGCAGTAGGGCTGGTCGAAGCTCTGCGCCGTCGCGAAGTACTCGGCGGGGACGCCGTCCACGGAGATGATCACGCGAGAGACGCCCGGATCGCCGCGCACCACGCTCGCGAGACTCTGATAGGCGGCGCTCACGCTGGCGTCGACGCCGAGGTCGTACAGGGAGTCGGCGATGCGAGCGAACGTCTCCGGTGCCGCGAGCACTTCGGGATCGATGACACGCGGCTCGGTGCTCGAGTTGCAGGCGGCGAGCAGGGCGATCATGCTCCCAACGGCGAGACCGCGAAGTGTGCGCATGTCCCGCCTTACCCGCGGCGAACCGCCCCGGTCACCGGGGCGGGCGCGTCCTCTCGTCTAGCGGAGCTGGAACGAGAACCGCTGCTCCACCGGGTAGTTGGTGCTGCGCAGCGTCGCGACGGCCGTGTAGCTGCCGACCGGCAGGGCCTTCTCCGCGCGCTCCTCGATGTGCATCGTCTCGCCGCCGTCCAGCAGCCGATTCTGCAGCGACTGCGTGAACATGCGGCCGGAACCCCAGCGATAGACTTCCGCGCCGGTGGAGTCGACGACGCTGAAGTCGTACTCCTGGCCGCTCGGGAACACGAGCTCGACGCTCTTCTTGGTGGGGTTCGTGACGTGGAGCGCGAACTCGAGCGCCTTGGGGTGGGGACGGACCTTGAACTCCGACGCAATTGGCGCGGTACCCGGCTTGATCGCCACGCTGGTGCTCTTCACTGTGGGTGAGACCGCTGCGCTGGAATGCGAGCTGGTGCCACAGGCGAGGGCGACGGCTCCGACAAGGAGCAGCGGGATCAGAAGGCGCGAGTTCATTTTCAAGGGGACCGAAAGGGCGGGTGGCGGGTGGAGCGGGCGTCCGCTCACACATCCGACCGCCGAGAAGTTATCAACAGCAGGACGAATACACAACTCGGACGGTCACAGTGAAGTTGTGATTCCAGTTACACTTGCGGGCTCCGCACAATTCTTCGGCGCCTGTTCGGTTCGGCCGTCCGAATCGCTTGCGAAAAATTTCACAAGCACTAGGTTTCTCCCCGTGCACGAGCCGCAAAAGGGTCCGGGCGAGCCCGAACGGGGGACCAGAAAGCCCCTGTCCTCCGGGTCCGAGTTTGCCGGGATGGGCCTCCAGATCGGGGCGACCTTCGCCCTGAGCGCGTGGCTCGGCTACTGGCTCGATGGCCGGCTGCATACGCTGCCCTGGCTGACGATCCTGTTCGTGTTCCTGGGGGCCGGTGCGGCCTTTTACCACGTCTACCGGCGGGTGTTCGGCCGAGGCCCGAAGTGAAGTCGGCCACGGCGACGGTCGGCGTGGGGCTGGCGGGCCTGGCCGCGACGACCGGACTGCTGATGCTGGTGTTCCACGACGCGCCCGGGCGTCGCGCGGTCCTCGTGAGCGCGGCAATTGCGGCGGGGGTGCAGGCGATCGCGTTCGCCGTGGCGCGGCTGGCCTCGCCGCGCAGGGTGTTCAAGGTGTGGGCGGGGGGCGCGGTGCTTCGCATGCTCACACTCGTGGTCTACGCGCTGGTGCTGCTCGAGCCGCTCGGCCTTCCGCCGGTGCCGGCGCTGCTGAGCCTCGCGTCGCTGTTCTTCGTCACGACCGTTCTCGAATCCTGGCTCCTCACGTCATGAAGCTCGGCTCGATCCTACTTCTCTCGGTTCTCGCCGCGCCCCTCTCCGCGCAGCCGGCCGTGTCCACACAGACCACGCCAGCGGCCGTGCCGGCCACGGCCCAGCTCGAGCATGAGGAAGACGCCAGCCTTGGCGCTGAGCCGAATGCTCAACACGGCGCCGCGGAAAATGCCGACATCATCATGCCGCACATCACGGACTCGCATCACATCGAGATCCCCTGGGTGAACGCGGCGTGGGGCAAGGAGATCGAGCTGCCCCAATGGGCGCCGGTGCACATCGGACCGCTGGCGATCGACCTCTCGCCCACGAAGCACGTCGTGATGCTGGCGTTCGCCTCCACGCTGTGCGCGCTGGTGCTGATCCTCGCGGCGCGGTCGCACCGCCGACATACAGAGCTGGCCGGGCAGCCCAAAGGCTTCGCGACGGGGATCGAAGCGACCGTGCTGTACGTGCGCGACGAGGTGATCCTCTCGAACGTAGGTCATCATGGCGAGAAGTTCGTGCCGTATCTGCTCACGCTGTTCTTCTTCATCCTGTTCGCCAACGTTCTTGGCCTGATTCCGTACGGCTCCACGGCCACGGGCAACATCTCCGTGACGGCGACGCTGGCGGTGATGAGCTTCATCACGATCGAGTGGGCGGGCATCCGTACGCTCGGCTGGGGCTACCTGAACACGATCTTCTACTGGCCGAGCGACATGCCGTTCGGCCCGATGAAGGTGGTGCTCTTCCTGATCCTGACGCCGGTGGAGCTGCTCGGCAAGTTCACCAAGCCGTTCGCGCTCGCGATCCGTCTGTTCGCGAACATGACGGCGGGGCACGTGATCGTGCTGGCGTTCATCGGCATCATCTTCACCTTCGGCAGCTACTGGCTGGCGCTGGCGCCGTTGACCATGGCGCTGGGCATCATGCTGCTCGAGGTGCTGGTGTCGCTGATCCAGGCGTACCTGTTCACGCTGCTGACGAGCGTGTTCATCGGGCAGATCAGGGAGGCGCATCACTAACGGTCGTTAACCGTGAACGGTGAACCGTGAACCGTAACGGCCGACGCAATGACGGATCACGTTTCACAATTCACTCGCGCGGGACATCGCTCTCCCCGCACGACGGTACCCGGCCGGGCGGCCGGGGAAGTCCGTTGAGACCCGGGTCTCGCTGACGGACGGCGGCGCAAGCCGCGGGGCGCAACGTGTTTCAGCACCATTCAAGACGAGATCTCCGCAATGACGATGATCGGATTCTTCCAGCAGGCGGCTGCCACGGCGGCCGGGTTCGACAGGTTCTACGCCGGCGCATGGGCGCTGATGGGCGCCGCCATCGGTGCCGGCCTCGCCACGATCGGCGCGGGCATCGGCATCGGCCGCATCGGCGGCCAGGCGACGGAAGCGATGGCGCGCCAGCCGGGCGCCGCGGGCGACATCCGCGGTACGGCGATCGTGCTCTCCGCGTTCATCGAAGGCGTCGCGCTGTTCGCCGTCGTGATCACGCTGCTCATCTCGCTCAAGTTCACGTTCTGATCTCGTTTGCCGGCGGCGGCCCGGGCCGCCGCCGGCAGGCTTTCCTCTCTCGCGCCACCAGACCAATGCGGCATACCATTCTCTCGCTCGCCCTGCTCATTGCGGCCGCGGCGCCCCTGCAGGCCCAGGAGCACGCGGCGGCGACGCCGGGGCTGATGTCCCCCAACACGGGACTGATGTTCTGGACGCTGCTGATCTTCGCGGCGCTGTTCTTCGTTCTGCGGCGCTTCGCCTTTCCGCTGATCCTCGCGTCGGTCGAGGCGCGCGAGAAGGCGCTCGAGGACGCGATCAACGCCGCGAAGCGCGACCGTGAAGAGGCGGCGCAGCTCCTGGCGCAGCACCGTGCCGCGCTCGACGCGTCGCACGGCGAGGCGCAGAAGCTCATCGCCGAGGCCCGCGAGGCCGCCGAGCGCGTTCGCTCCGAGCTCGTGGAGCAGGCGCATGCGGAGCAGTCCGCGATGCTGGCCCGCGCGCGCGCCGAGATCGAGTCCGAGAAGGTGCGCGCGATCAGCGAGCTGCGCCGCGAGGCGGTGGAGCTGGCGATCGTGGGCGCCGAGAAGGTGATCGAGAAGAACCTCGACGACAGCTCGAACCGGCAGCTCGTGGAGAAGTTCCTCGCGAGCGTGACGCCGGCGGCCGTGCGGTCCAGTCGGTAGCCGCGATGCGCAACTCGACGATCGCGCGGAATTACGCGGAGACGCTGTTCTCCCTCGCCACGAAGGCGGGGGACCTGCGCGGCTGGGGCAAGATGATCGGCGACGTCGCCACGGCCATGCAGGAAGACGCGACGCTGAAGCTCTTCCTCGAGTCGCCGCGCATTCCGGAGTCGACCAAGAGCGAAGTGCTGAGCAAGGCATTCCAGGACCGGATGCCTCGGCTCATGGTCCGCTTCCTCCAGTCGCTCGTGAAGCACCGCCGGCAGATGCTGATCCCGGACATCTACCGCGAGTACATGGACCTCGTGGACCAGGCGGAGAACCGCATGCACGCGCGCGTGACGGTGGCGCGCGAGCCGAGCGACGCCGACACGAAGGTGATCAAGAAGCAGCTCTCGCGTCTGTTCGACAAGGACGTGATCCCGCACATGATCGTGAACCAGGCCATTCTTGGCGGCGTGATCGTCCACGTGGGGGACACGGTGCTGGACGGGTCGGTCAGAAAGCGGCTGGCGTCGCTGAAGAGGAGAATGCTTTCAGGGCGGTGAGCTGATGGTGAACCGTGAACCGTTTAACGTGAACCGTGAACCGTAGGGTCAAGGGCACACCAGACTGAGTCCGGTGTGCCTTCGCCGTTCACGGTTCACGGTTCACGGTTCACGGTGCACGGTTCACGGCTCACGCGCCGTTCAACGTCCTTCCCCCGCCCCGCATATACTACGTGAGGAGCCCGCCCGGTCTCCCTCCCTTCCGTCTTCGGAGTCCCCTGCATGACGCGATTCGTCGTCCGCGCGCCGGCTCGGCTGTGGCTGGCCGCCTCGCTCTCGTTCGTTGCCCTCTGGCCGCTCGCGGCGCAGCAGTCGGTGGAGGCGGATCGGGCGCTGCTGGCGCAGGAGCGCTACGTGACGCCGCCGCCCGAGGTGGCGCGGCTCGTGACCGCGCCGCGGCACCTGAACTCCACGCTCACCCAGCAGAGCCCCGACCAGCGCCACTTCCTGGTGCTGCATGGTGACGGGCTCGGCAACGAGCAGCGCTTCGGCAAGCCGCACTATTACCTGGGCGGGCTGCAGGTGGACTACCGCGCCAACCGCGCGCGGACGCTGACCACGCGCGGCAACTCGGCGATGGAGATCGTCGACGCCGAGTCGGGCGCGCGCACGAAGGTGGAGATTCCCAATGGCGCCACGGCCACGTCGCCTGCCTGGTCGCCCGACGGCAAGCTGCTCGCCTTCCTCGCGAACTTCGACGACGCGTCGTACGTCTACGTGGCCGACGCGACGAGTGGCGCAGCGCATCGTGCTGCCGGTCGCGCGGCTCTGCCGGTCCTGAGCACGTCACTCGATTGGACGCCGGACAGCCGCGCAGTGTATGCGGTGCTCGTGCCCGAGCCCAGAATGGCGGTGCCACGGGAACCGGCCGTGGCCGACGGGCCGATCGTGCGCATGACGGCGCCCGGGGTGAAGAACAAGACGCGCACCTACGCGAGCCTGCTCGAGGGGCCGTATCAGAAGGCGCTGCTCGAGTACTACGGCACGGGGCAGCTCGCCCGCATCGACGTGCGTTCGGGCCAGCTGCGTAGCCTCGGTATGCCCGCGATGATCAACGAGGTCTCCGTCTCCCCCGACGGTCAGCTGCTTCGCGTGACGGTCATGCAGAAGCCGTTCTCGTATGCGGTGCCGGTGGCGAGCTTCGGGACGGAAGAGCAGCTCTGGAGCGCCGACGGCAAGCTGCTGGCGACGCTGGCGCGCCGTCCGCTGCGCGAGGGGGATTTCGGGGACGATCCGAGCGCCCGTTCGGCCTCGGATTCCGGCCGCCGCAGCATCACCTGGTATCCGGGCGGCGGCGTCGCCTTTCTGATGCAGGATCCGGCGCCGAGGCGTGGCCGTGGAGCAGCGGCTCGCGCGGACAGCGCGGCCGACGCGACCGCTGGGAGCGACAGCACGCGTGGTCCGCGTCGCAAGGACCGCCTCTACGTGTGGACCGCCCCGTTCGACTCGGCCAGCGCGAAGCCGATCGTGGAGAGCGACAATCGCATGGCCGGTGTCGTCTTCACGACCGACGGAAGATGGGCGGTGCTCAGCGAGAGCGCGAACGGCGTGGCGCACACGTACGCCGTGTCGCTGGCCGATCCGGGCACGAAGAAGACGATCTACCGCGCGCGAGGCGCGCAGGTCGGGTTCAGCACCGGCGGTTTCGGCGGCGGCAACAATCCGCGCGGTGGTCCGGACGACAATGAATTCTACGCGAATCCGGGCATGGTCGTGCTGCGGCAGGTGAACGGAGCGCCGCGCGCACTCGTCACCTCGGACGGCGCGAGCGTCTTCCTCGAGGGCACGCGCTACGACCGCAATCCACAGACGACTTCGCCGCGGATGTTCGTCGACAAGGTCGATCTCGCCACCGGCACCAGGACGCGCCTGTTCGAGAGCGACACGGCCGTGTACGAGAGCGGGCCGATTCCGGTGGACGGCGACTTCGCGCGCTTCGTCGTGACGCGCGAGACGGAAACGCAGGTGCCGGATCAGTTCCTCCGCGATCGCGCGAGCGGGCAGCTCAAGCGCCTGACGGAGAACAGGGACGTGACGGCCGAGGTGACGCGGCTGACGCGGAA
>JBJMNM010000414.1:0-3620 GCA_045804305.1 Gemmatimonadaceae bacterium
GGCTTCGATGTCGTGCACGGCGACGGCATTGCCGGCCAGCATCGCGCCGACGAAGCCGTTCTGGATGAACCAGACCATGTCGTTGCGCGCGCGCGAGTGCACGAGCGCGGGCCCCGCGACCCACACCGGATAACCGCCGCGATCGCGCTCGTCGATCAGGATGCGCGCCATGAGCGAGTAGTCGATCGGCTTCTCGCGCGACACCTCGCTCGCCATGAACTTGAACTCGCCGTCGCCCGTGTCCAGAAAGGCAGCGGTGTGGACGAAGATCCCTTCGCGCCCATCCTCCGCCGTGCCGACCGCGACGCGCTCGCCGCGCCTGACGCGCCGGCCTTCACGGATCCACAGCACGTCGTCGGCGTCGAGCACGAGCACGGAGTCCATCCGCGGCTCGCGCGGCATCCGCCACTCGCCGCCGATCTTCACGTACGTCGGCAGGTTCGTGGACGAGTAGAACCCCTCCGGCAGCACGCCATCGGCCGGCGCGGGCACGAACCGCGCGTCAGGCGCGCCGGCGAACGCCGGGTCGGTGAAGTCGGGGTGGTGGAAGGTGGTCACAAGTTAAAGATCGTCTGGGCGGCGGGTCGGGACAAGCGAGTTCCGGGAGGAGAGCACGGGCAACAGAAAGCAAGGCTTTTGGGGTCGACGGGATGCGGAGTCGCGCCGTGTCCCTGGGGTGTTGTTTCTCTGTGCTCTCTGCGTTCTCTGTGGTTCAATTGCTGTTCAAGAGCATTTCTACCACAGAGAGCACAGAGGGCACAGAGCGGAAGACAAAGACAACGACAAAGAAATGCACGGAAACGGCGAAACCATCAGAGCAGCGCGACCGGATCCCGATCCACCGTCATCCTCAACCCGAACTGCTTGGGGATCTCGAACCGCTCGACGAGATACCGCGCCACGCGCCCGAGCTCCTGGGGCCGCTCGGCCTTGACGAGGACGTGCCACCGCCAGCGCTGCTTGATGCGCTCCACTGGGCAGGGCGCGGGACCGATCACCGTCACGCCCGGGGCGGCGCGAGCGGCGAGGAGCTTGTGCAGCCACGCCGCGGTGCGCATCGCGAGGCGGGCGGTCGCGTCCTCCTGGGTGCCGCTGAGCACCACGTTGGCGATGCGCACGTTGGGCGGATAGCTGGGCACCCGGCGTCCCGCGAGCTCCTGTGTGACGAAGGCGTGATAGTCGTGCGTGACGGCGCACTGGACGGCGTGATGCGCCGGCGCACGCGTCTGGATCAGCACCTCGCCCCCCTTCGGCCCGCGGCCGGCGCGTCCCGCCACCTGGCTCAGGAGTTGGTAGCACCGCTCCGACGCGCGGAAATCGGGAAGGTTGATCCCGACGTCCGCATCGATGACGCCCACGAGCGTGACGTTGGGAAAGTCGAGCCCCTTCGCGATCATCTGGGTGCCGAGCAGGATGTCCACCTCGCCCGCGCCGACGCGGTCGAGGATCTCCGTGTGCGCCCACTTGCCGCTCGTCGTGTCCACGTCCATGCGGGCGACGCGCGCCGCTGGATAGCGCTCCACGAGCAGCCGCTCCACCTGCTGTGTGCCGAGCCCGCGCTGACGCAGCCGCAATCCGCCACACCGATTGCAGCTCAGGTGCAGCGGCTCGGCATGCTGACAATAGTGACAGACCAGCCGCTCGGGTGTGCGATGATGCGTGAGACTGATGCTGCAGTTCGGACACACGGCGACGTCGCCGCAGGTGCCGCACTGGATGAACGACGAGTAGCCGCGCCGGTTGAGCAGCAGGATGCTCTGCTCCTTCTTCGCGAGCCGGTCGTGCAACGCGGCCTCCAACGCCGGCCCGATGGCATAGGAAAACGACGCATCCACCTCCGGCGTCTCGCTCGGGCGGCGCTTCGGTTGCTCGGCACGGAGATCGATCACGCGCACCTTGGGCAGCTGCGCGCCGCCGGCGCGGTCGGGCAGCGTGAGCAGCTCGTACTTGCCGGACGTCGCATTGCTCCAGCTCTCGAGGCAGGGCGTCGCGCTGCCCAGCACGACGACCGCGCCCTCGGCCCGTGCACGGACCGTGGCGACTTCACGCGCGTGATAGCGCGGCGCCTCGCCCTGCTTGTAGCTCGACTCGTGCTCCTCGTCCACAACGATTGCGCCCAGATCTCGTAGAGGTGCGAAGATCGCGGACCGGGCACCCACGGCGATGCGCTTCTCGCCGCGCCGCAGGGCGAGCCAGGCGTCGTAGCGCTCGCCGTCGGAGAGTGCGCTGTGCAGCACGGCGATCCGGTCGCCGAAGACGGCGCGGAACCGGTCGACGGTCTGTGGCGTGAGCGCGATCTCGGGGACGAGGACGATGGCGGTCTTCCCCTGCCCGAGCACGACGCGCTCGAGGAAGTCGAGATAGACGAGCGTCTTGCCGCTGCCCGTGACACCGTGCAGCAGCGCGACGTGTCCTGGCGGCGCCGCCGTGAGGCGCTCGATCGCGTGCGCCTGCGCGTCGCTCGGCACGTGCGTCTCCGGCGGACGCTGCGCCCGGGTGAGAAAGGGATCGCGCTCGACCGTCTCGAACCCGATCTCCACGAGCCCGCGCGCGACCAGCCCCTTGAGCACCGACGTGGAGAAGTGCAACTGCTCGGAGAGATGCTCGACCGCGGCGCGTCCGCCGAGTGTTTCCAACAGCTCGTACAAGGCGCGCTGCTGGGGGGCGCGCGCGAAGATGTTGTCGCGCCGCATCAGCGACGGCAGCTCGAGCCTGATCTGTGCGACGCGGCGCGTCTTGCGCACGGGCACCGGAACGTCCACGCCCGTGAGGGCGGCGGGCAGCGCCGTCCGCAGCGCCACACCGAGCGGCGTGATGTAGTACTCGGCGATCCACCGGCAGAGCGCGAGCATCGGCTCGTCCATCGCCGGCGCATCGTCCGGCGCGGCCAGGATGTCCTTCACCTTCACCGCCTGGCTGGCCGCGCCCGCGCCGACGACGATCCCGATCTCCTTCTTGTTCCGGAACGGCACCACCACCCGCGAGCCCGGCACGACGCTGCCGGTCAGGCCGTCAGGGACGCGGTAGGTGAAGGTGCGGAAAAGCGGCACCGGGAGAGCGACGTCGATGAGCACACAGGCAAGATAGTGCTCGGGCTGGCCCGAAGCTGTAAGCGGCAAGCGCGGAAGCCAGTGCAGAAGACGCCGTCAGAGATAAGCCATCAAGCGATCAGCTTTCGCTGATCGTTGTACCGAACGGCATCGCGACACTTGGGCTGGTTCGTGACGGAAGGGCGTCATCGCGGAATGTCCGCCGTTCGTCACCTACGTGGCCAAGTTTCGCGATCTCCCTCGCACCGGCGATCAGCGAAGGCTTATCGCTGAACAGCTTCATGCTGACAGCGTCTTCTGCCCTGGCTTCCGGCTTACAGCTTGCCGCTCACCACTCCCAGCCCCGCCCCCTCCGGCAGCCGGATCACCCCGCCCTCGATCGTCGCGCCAACGTATGGATCATTGGCCACCAGCGCCGCCCCATCGAGATCCAAGCAGTCCAACAGCGGCGCGAACTGCGCCGCCGCCGTGATGCCGAGCGAGCTCTCGTTCATGCAGCCGGCCATCACGAGCATTCCGTGCGCGCGCGCGGTGGCGATCATGCGCAGCGCTTCACGCAGCCCGCCACAC
>JBJMNM010000415.1:0-3383 GCA_045804305.1 Gemmatimonadaceae bacterium
CCGTCATGGCGAGCGAGGAAAACCAGAACACCAGCATCGCGCCGAGCAAGCCGGCGACGAATACCACCGGCTTCGACAGATCGACGTGCAGCGTCTGCCCGGTGAGGTTGCGCACCTCGTCGAGGTACGCCGAGAAGAGCAGGAACGCCGCCAGTGCAGCCGACCCGATGGCGTAGCCCTTCGTGAGCGCCTTCGTCGTGTTGCCAACCGAGTCCAGTCGATCCGTCTTGTCGCGCACCGACTCGGGCTGCCGTGACATCTCGACGATGCCGCCAGCGTTGTCGGTGATCGGTCCAAACACGTCCATCGCGAGGATGTAGCCCGCGGTGCCGAGCATCCCCATCGTCGCCACGGCGGTGCCGAACAGGCCGCCGATCGGCTGGCCGGCCTCGTTCACCAGACCGCTGTTCTGCCCGAGCGTGTAGCTCCCGATGATCGCGATGCCGATCGTGATGACCGGCATCACGGTCGACTCCATGCCCACGGCGAGACCAGCGATGATGTTGGTGGCCGGACCGGTCTGACTCGCGTCCGCGATGCCGAGCACCGGGCGATAGCGATACTCGGTGTAGTACTGCGTGATGAACACGAAGGCGATCGACGTGCCGATCCCGATCAGCCCGCAGAAGAAGAAGTGCCACCACACATCGGGGGCTCCGGCGGGATTCAACAGCGTACGCGAGGCGAAGAAGAACGCGACCGTGACGAGCGCCGACGTGACGTAGTAGCCCATGTTCAGCGCCTTCATCGGATCCGCATCCTCCTTCGTGCGGACGACCATGACGCCGACGATCGAGCAGATCAGCCCGAGCGCCATGATCACGAGCGGGAAGAGAATGCCGTTGATGCCGAACGACTTGTACAGCAGCACGCCGAGGATCATCGCGCCGATGTTCTCGGCGGCGGTGCTCTCGAACAGGTCGGCGCCGCGGCCCGCGCAGTCGCCCACGTTGTCACCCACCAGATCGGCCACCACGGCGGGATTGCGCGGATCGTCCTCCGGAATGCCCGCCTCCACCTTGCCCACCAGGTCGGCCCCGACGTCGGCGGCCTTGGTGTAGATGCCGCCGCCGAGCTGCGCGAACAGCGCCACGAACGAGGCGCCGAAGCCGTAGCCGACGATGAGGAATGGGATGTGCTGCGCCCACTCCGCCTCGCTCATTCCCGCGGGCGTCAGCCTGGACAACACGGCGAACAGGCCGCCCACGCCGAGGAGGCTCATGGAGACGGTGAACAACCCGGAGACCGCCCCGCCGCGCAAGGCGGTCTGCAACGCGCCGTTGAGCGACGTCATCGCCGCCGCCGCGACGCGGATGTTGGTCCGGATCGACACCCACATGCCGACGTAGCCGGCGATCCCCGAGCTCAAGGCGCCGAGCAGGAACGACGCCGTCACGTACACGGCGAAGGTGCGGGGATCCTGCACCGGATCGTTCGCCGTGGTGTGACGGAAGTAGCCGTAGCCGATGCCGAGCATCGCCGCCACGACGATGGACAGCATGCCGATCGTCTTGTACTGGCGCGCGAGGTACGCCTCCGCGCCCTGCTGGATGGCGTTGGAGATCTTCTGCATCTCCGGCGTGCCGCGGCCGCGCGAGAGCACCCACCGGGCGAGAAAGACGGCGAAGATCAGGGCGAGCGCGCTCGCGCCGATGACGACGGTCAACAGTGATGACTGCGTCTGCGTCATGTTGCGTTGGAGGGTATGTGCTTGCGAAGGACGTCGTGACTCAACGCACGACGGTGGCGGGGCGCTCGACGCGGCGCCAGAGGTAGAACACGGGGATGCCGATCAGCACCAGCACGAGCCCGGAGATCGACTCGGTGCGCGTGGTGGGCGACAGGAGCAGCAGGACCATCACTCCGCAGCAGAGGAGGATGTACAGCGCGGGGAGGATGGGATATCCCACGGCGCGATATGGGCGCGGGAGCTCCGGACGCCGGCGTCGGAGCATGAACAGCCCGGCGGTCGTGAACACGTAGAAGAGCAGCGCCGCGAAGATGACGTAGTTGAGCAGCTGGTTGTACGTGCCGGTGAGGCAGAGCAGCGCCGTCCACACCGACTGCACGATGAGCGCGAACGCGGGCACCTTGTTGCGGTTCAGTGTGCCGGCGCGCTTGAAGAACAGCCCGTCCTCCGACATGGCGTAGAGCACGCGTGCGCCCGAGAGGATCAGGCCGTTGTTGCAGCCGAACGTGGAGATGAGGATCGCGACCGCCATGATCGTGGCCGCGCTCGCCCCGAAGATCGTGGCCACCACCGCGGTCGCAACGCGGTCCTGCGTGGCGTGCTGGATCCCACGTGCCACCACGGTGGCGCCGTCGGCCGTGCCGGCGAATGGAAGGACGCTGAGGTAGGCGAGGTTCGCGAGGATGTACAGCGCGCACACCACCCCCGTCCCCATCAGCAGCGCCAGCGGCAGATTGCGCGATGGGTTCTTCACCTCGGCGGCGGCGAAGGTAACGCCATTCCATGCGTCGCTCGAGAAGAGCGAGCCGACCATGGCTGCACCGAAGGCGACGATCAGGGTGTAGCTGAGCGTCCACTGCCCGCTGAAGTTGCCGGCGCTGAAGTTCGCCGCGATCGCGTCCGCATTCCGACCGATGGTGAGCCCGAGGATGATGAGGAGCGCGAGCGCGCCCACCTTGATCGTGGTGAGCGTCGTCTGCACGAGCTTCCCCTCGCGCACGCCGCGCAGGTTCACCCAGGTGAGCACGGCCACGCTCAGCAGACCCACGAGCCGCTGTGGGTTGAGCCCGAGGGTGATCGCGTTGGCCGGATCGGAGCAGCCGAGCGCCGCGACGCAGATGTCGTAGCGGGGGAACCAGGGGAAGAAGTCGGGGCTGATGCTCGGGAACACGACCCCGAGAAAGCGGCCGAACGCGACGGCGACGGCCGCGATCGTACCGGTCTGGATGACGATGAAGAACGTCCAGCCGTAGAGGAATCCCATCAGCGAGCCCATCGACTCGCGAAGGAACACGTACTGGCCGCCGGCCTTGGGGTACATCGCCGCGAGCTCACCATACGCGAGCGCGCCGAGCACCGTCATGACGCTGGAGAGCACCCAGGCCAGCACGAGCCACATCGGCGAGGGGAGGCCGCGCGCCATGCTCGCCGAGGTGATGAAGATTCCCGATCCCACCATCGACCCGGCGACGAGCATCGTCGCGTCGGTGAGGGACATCGCTTTCACGAATCCGGTGTCCGCCCGTGGGCCGGTCTCCGGCGTAACGTCGGTCCGAACGGCCGAGCTGGTCATGCGGCAGCGGGCGGGGGATGCGAAACATGCGAGAAGAACGTCGCCGGCCCCTGCCGACGGCGTTTTCCGAGGGAATCTGGCAAATGTAGGGATGGGCTGCGGGGATCGCTAGACCGCGGC
>JBJMNM010000416.1:0-3849 GCA_045804305.1 Gemmatimonadaceae bacterium
CATCAGTGAGCGGGCCGTCGCGCAGGGGGGAAACCCGGGCGCGAGTCAAGAGCAGCAGCGCATCGCTCGTCTGCTCGATGGGTATGACGCGATCCCCTCGTGGCTCGCGTCGCCGGTACGGCGGTCCGTGCGTCTCGGCCAGACGGTGTCGGCCATCGAGTGGTCGCGTGGCCGAGCGCTCGTCCGGGCGAAGGGTGAGGATGGCGTGATCACGACCTTGTCGGCGACCTCGGTCATCGTGACGTTCCCCATCTCCCTGCTGCATGCGGACGCACGCGGTCGCGGCGCGATCCAGTTCTCGCCCGAGATATCGACGGTGAGGGAAGTCGCATCACGGCTCGCGATGGGTCGGGTACAGCGCATCGGTGTGCTGCTCGACCGTCCGCTCGTGGAGCTGCTGGGAGAGCGCCGGCACGCGCAGCTGGCGCGCGCGGCGTTCGTGCAGTCCCACGGCGTGGACGTGCCGGTCTGGTGGACGTCGTATCCGCTGCGGACCGGGCTGCTCGTCGGCTGGGCCGGCGGGCCGGCTGCCATCGCGCTGTCGGCAGACCCGTCCCGCCTCGCCGCGCGAGCGCTGCGGTCGCTGACGGACGTCTTCGGCGTAACCAGCCGGTTCATCGAGCGCCATCTGGTGCGCACTTTCGTGCACGACTGGACCCACGATCCGTTCGCCCGGGGCGCATACAGCTATCCGCTCGTAGGTGGCAGCGACGCCGCCAAGACGCTCGCCCGACCGGTGGACGGGACGCTGTTCTTTGCGGGGGAGGCGACCGACGCGGAGGGGCGGAACGGCACCGTACACGGCGCCATCGCCAGCGGTCAGCGCGCCGCCGGGCAGGTACACCGCGTCCTCGGCAAAGACTGACCGACCGGCGAACCGGCGCCCGGCCGCGCGTGTTCGTGGATCGGGGTTTGCCCACTACACCCACGGGAATTCCTGCCCGGGAGAGCTCACATGTCCGCCACGCTGCGCCCATCTCTAACTTCCGACGCCACGCCCGGAGCGGCGAGCGCCGATCGCGTGCGGCGCGCCCTCGCGGCGCTCGAGTCGGCGCGAGAGCATACCCTCGCCATCATCGCGCCGCTCAGCGACGCCGACGCCGCAACGCAGCATGATCTCCTGATGAGCCCCATCATCTGGGATCTGGGCCACATCGCGGCGTTCGAGAACCTCTGGCTGCTTCACAACACGAACGGGCCGATCGAATTCTCCGAGATGCCGGGGACGTACGATCCCTTCGCGCATCCGCGCGCCACGCGAGGCGCGCTGGCGCTGCCCACGCTCGACGAAGCGCGCGCCGAGCTGGCGCGCGTGCGCGACGAGGTGCGCCGCCGGCTGGCCGATACGTCGTTCGGCGCGAGCTCGCCGCTGCTGCGCGACGCATACGTGGTGCGCATGGTCGCGCAGCACGAGAGCCAGCACCAGGAGACGATACTCCAGACGCTTCAGCTCAAGCGCGGCGCTCCGTACGCGGCGCCGCGCGCGTGGGACACTCCTCGTGGAGCCATGATTGCCGACGAGGGCGCGATGGTGCGCTGCGCCGGCGGACGCGTGACGATCGGCACGGACGACCGCTCGGAGTCCTACGACAACGAGCGCCCGCGTCACGAGATCGAGCTCGCGCCGTTCTGGATCGACGTCACGCCCGTGACGAACGGCGCGTTCCTGCGCTTCGTCGAGGGTGGCGGCTACGACGAGCCTTCGCTCTGGTCGGAGGCGGGATGGGCGTGGCGCAACGAGTCGGGGGTGCGCGCGCCCAAGCACTGGGAGTACGGCGCCGCGGGCTGGAGCACGCGTTCGATGGATCGGGTGGCCCCGCTCGACCCACTTCGCCCGGTGTGTCACGTCTGCTATCACGAGGCGGAGGCCTACGCGCGCTTCGTGGAGAAGCGCCTTCCCACCGAACAGGAATGGGAGGTGGCCGCCACGTGGGATCCGGCCGCGAATCGATCGCGCGCCTATCCGTGGGGCGACGAGCGTCCGACTGCCGAGTTGGCGAACGTGGATCAACTCTCCTTTCAGACGGCGCAGATCGGCGCGTATGAGAGGAATGTCTCACCCATCGGGTGCTACGGAATGATCGGCGACGTGTGGGAATGGACCTCCACCGACTTCGCCGGCTACCCTGGGTACGAGACGTTCCCGTATCCGGAATACTCCGAGCTGTTCTTCGGGTCGGACTACAAGGTGCTGCGGGGCGGCTCGTGGGCCACCTCGGCCGACGTGGCGCGCGCCACCTTCCGCAATTGGGACTATCCGATCCGGAGACAGATCTTCAGCGGCTTTCGCTGCGCGCGCGATGCGTGAGCCGGCCACCGCCACGGCGCGCGCGAGCGCGGCCACGCCGGCGACGCTGCGCATGCTCGCCGACGTGCGTCACGGACTGCGCGCACCACAGAAGGAGCTGCCGCCCACCTACTTCTACGACGCGTACGGCTCGCGGCTGTTCGACGAGATCACGCGCCTCCCCGAGTACTATCCGACGCGCGCCGAGCGTGCGCTGCTCGTGGCGCGCGCGAAGGAGATCGTGGAGCTCGCGGATCCCCGCGCGCTGGCGGAGCTGGGCGCGGGCACGGCCGACAAGTCGCGCATCCTGCTGCGTGCGCTGACCGAGACGCACGTTGCGCAGTATCTGCCGATCGACGTCGATGGCGAGACGCTGCGCGCGACCGCGGACTCGCTGCGGCGCGAGTTTCCGACGCTCGAGGTGGATCCGATCGTGGCCGACATGCGCGACGACGTGCGCGCCACCGGCGCTCGGCATCCCCTGCTCTACGCCTTCCTCGGGAGCACGATCGGCAACTTCGCTCCCGATGACGCCGCGGCGCTGTTGCGGCGCATCCGGGAGTCGCTGCGTCCGACCGATCGCCTGCTGCTCGGCGTCGATCTGGTGAAGGACGTCGCCACGCTCGAGGCAGCGTACAACGACGCCCGCGGTGTGACGGCCGAGTTCAATCGGAACGTGCTGCGTGTGCTGAATCGCGATCTGGGCGCGAACTTCGACCTTTCGGCGTTCGCGCACCGGGCCTTCTACGATTCAACGCTGCGCCGTATCGAGATGCATCTCGTGGCCCGCTCCGCGCAGTGCGTGCACATTCCGGGCGTGGGCATCGTCTCCATTGACGCGGGCGAGTCGATCCGCACGGAGATCAGCTGCAAGTACGACGTGGAGTCGGTACGTGCCCTTCTGGCGGCGTCGGGCTTCACGCTCGCGCGCTGGATGACCGACGCGACACGCCAGTTCGCGCTCGCGCTCGCCGAGCCGATGGCATGAGCAGCGCGCTGCGTGCTCGCGCCGAGCGGGTGGAATCGTACCTGCGCGGAAAGTGCTTTCGCGCGCCCGTCGAGGGCGCACCGCTGCGCTTCGGGGCGGAGCTCGAGCTCCTCGCGCTCGACGCCGCGACGCATCGGGTGGCGCCGATCCGTGCGGATGATGGCCGCGGCACACAGGACGTGGCACGCGAGGTGGCGGCGCGGTGCGGCTGGAGCGAGCACCGCTCCGACAAGGGCGCGTCACGATTCATCGCGCCTGGGGGCGGCGCGCTCACCTTCGAGCCCGGGGGGCAGCTCGAGTACGCGAGCGCCGTGCATTCCACGATCGATGGCGTGCTCGGGGAGCTGGCGGTCGTGCAGCGGCTGCTCGAAGAGCACGCGGCGGAGCGCGGCATCGTGCTTCTTGCCGTTGGCGTCGATCCGGAGAATGGCCCCGTCGACGCTCCGCTTCAGTTGCACGCCGAGCGCTATCGGCGTATGGCGGCGTACCTCGACGCGATCGGTCCGCATGGAGCGCGCATGATGCGGCAGACCGCGAGTCTGCAGCTCTGCCTTGGCGGCGTGGATCCCGTGGC
>JBJMNM010000417.1:0-4273 GCA_045804305.1 Gemmatimonadaceae bacterium
CACGCGCCCAGTTGTAGCGCAGATCCGCGGTGAAGGCCAGGCGTGTGCTGAGATTGACGTCCACTCCACCCATTCCCTGCAGGGTGGGCGCCCATCCGTTGGAGTCGAAACTGTCCGCGTAGATGTTCAGGTTCGACAGGTCGACGAAGTCGCCCTGCTGCTTGAACTGATACCACATCACGCCGCCACCCGCGCCGATCCAGGGGACCACGCTGGCCGGGATCCACGCGAGCTTGCCGATCTCTCGGCCGCGCGGAAGCAGGTAGGCCCGAAGGTTGGCCGTGACGGGCACGCGCTTGAACGTGGTCGTCTGCCGGATGGGCACGCCGCTCTCGTCGAAATGCCGGTACTCGGAACCCTTGCTGGTGCCCGCGTAGTCGACCTGCAGCGCGAGATCCAAACGGGGTGAGAGCGTCACGGCGAGCTCTCCGCCAATCGTCGGCCCGCTGAAGTCGCTCTTGTTCAGCGACAGGTTGCTGGTGACTTCGTCGAACAGATCACTGCCGGCGCCCGCGTGGGAATAGCCGGCGTGAATGCTGAAGCGCGCGTCGGGCGCGCCGAACATGTACCCGTTGCCCGTGGCCTGCGCGCGGACCGGCGATGCCGCGGCGGCGACGAGCAGTGCACTCGCGACGAGATGTCGCATCCGTCCTCCTCCTTCTACGGTAGAGGCTCTACCCACGGAGGTGAGCACCGTTCCCATCGTCGGGGATGCCGCCACGGGGTCGAGTCGGTATACAAACTTGTACATAATTGCTACGGGCGGCAAGCGCCGATCGTTGCTCGGCCCGCTCACCCGATGTCGAGGCGAGCCCGGCCGATGGCCCGCTTGCCTCGTTCTATCCGGGCATCTAGCCTTTCGGCACAGCGTCCCCCGCGTGAACCGATTGGACACTCCCATGCGATCCCTCTCCGCCGCGACACTCGTGTCCTGCGCCTTCCGTACCGCGCTTCTGGCCGGGGTGCTGGCCTGCCCGGCCCTGGCCCAGATCACCCCGGCCGAATACGCGTCACGCCGAGACTCGCTCGCCGCCAAGCTGGGGGATGGGGTTCTCGTCGCCTTCGGCGGCCGGACTCCGGTCACCGATTTCGGGCCCTTCTATCAGCTCCCCGCCTTTCATTATCTCACCAACTTCGACGAGCCCGACGCGGCCTTCGTGATGGTGGCGCGCGGCGGCAAGCCGGCCAGCGCGACGATCTTCCTCACCCCGGTCGATCCCCGCCTCGCCTTCTACTATGGAAGGCGGCCCGACTCCGCCACCGTCGTCCGGACCCTGGGGCTGGGGGCGCGGTCCTTCTCGGCGGTAGACCGCGTCGTGGACTCGCTCGCCTCGAGCGGGCTGCCCTTCTACGTGCTTTCCGACTTTTCCGACGAGGACTTCGCGCAGCAGGACTCCCTCACCCGCGGGCGGCTGTTCATGCGCGCCATCGCCGGCCGCCACGCCGGCCTCGAGGTGCGTGACGCGCATCAGCTCGTCAACCGGCTCCGCGCACGAAAGAGTCCGGCCGAGATGGCGCTGCTGCGTCGCGCCGCTGAGATCAGCTCGGAAGGACATCGTGAGACGCTGAAGATCGCCGAGCCGACCAAGGAGTACGAGCTGCAGGCCGCGCTCGAGCACACGTTCACGCGACTGGGCGGCGCCCGCCCGGCATATGGATCGATCGTGGGCGGCGGGGCCCACGGCACGCAACTGCACTACATGCGCGACCGTGGCGACGTGAAGCCCGGCGACGTCGTCGTCATGGACGCCGCCACCGAGTACGAGGGCTACGCCGCCGACGTCACCCGCACCATTCCCGTGAGCGGCAGGTACACGGCGGAGCAGCGCGCCATCTACCAGCTCGTGCGCGACGCGCAGGCGGCCGCGGAGCGAAACTCCAGGCCCGGGATGTCCGCCGGCGCCGCGCAGGATTCGTCGTTCGACGTCCGTGCTCGTGGACTTGCCGCGCTCGGCCTCGTGGAAAGTGCCGACGCGACCTTCGATCCTCCGTGGGGAGCCGACTGCGCCGGAAACCCGCGATCGTGCAGGCAGGCGATGTTCTGGATGATCCACGGCATCAGTCACGGGATCGGTCTCGCCGTGCACGATCCGGCCCAGTTCTACTACAACGGCGATCACACCTTCCAGCAGGGCGACGCCTTCACCATCGAGCCGGGCATCTATCTCGGCACTTCCATGCTGGAGTCGCTCCCCGATACGCCGAGGAATCGAGCGTTCATCGCGAAGGTGCGGCCGGTCGTGCAGCGCTACGAGAATACGGGCGTGCGCATCGAGGACGACTACGTGATCACGGAGAAGGGGTTGGAGCGCATCAGCACGGCGCCACGCGAGATAGAGGAGATCGAGGCGATCATGCGGACGCGTCCTCCGCGCGCCGTGCCGTGACGACTACGCCGGCCTGGTACGGTCCGCTCGCCTCGCGCGGGCTCGCGGCCGCGATCGGGATCGAGGTCGTCGAGCTCACGGCGGAGCGCGTGGTGGCCACGATGCCGGTGGACGAACGCACGCGTCAGCCGTTCGGGCTCCTGCACGGCGGCGCGTCGCTCGCGCTCGCTGAAACGGTAGCATCCCTTGGAGCGGCGGCGAACGTGGACCTCGAGCGCTTCGTCGCAGTGGGGCAGGAGATCAACGGCAACCATCTGCGCGCCAAGACGGACGGCGTCGTGCGCGCCACGGCCGTGCCCATCCACCGAGGGCGCACGTCGCAGGTCTGGTCGATCGACATCGTGGACGAGCAGGGACGGCTCGTCTGCGTGTCGCGCTGCACCATGGCCGTCATCCCACGGGAGCGCTGACGACGGCCTGTCATCCCGCGGGAGCGCCGACAGCAGCCCTGGGGGTCGTCATCTGCGCGTTTCATCACGCCCCACCAGCGCATCTCCGGCCTTCCGTCACGGTTGGTCCCAACGCGATACGCGCGCCTGCGGCCGAGCAGTACTTTCATCTCCGTCATGGAGAATGTCTTCGACACGATCGCTCAGACGGACGCGGCGACGCCCAGCACGCTGTGGTGGCTCGCGCGGACCTTCGAGTTCGCGCAGCGCGAGCGAATCCGGCGAGGCGAGCGGATCCGGGCCATCGCGCAGGCGCGGGATCATCGCTGGAGTGCGCCAGGCGATCTAGGCGAGGCGGGCGATGCCGGCAACGCCGAGGCGCTCCTCACGGCCATCGAGCGTGGCGCGGCGCTCGGGCCGATACCTTTCCTCGGCATGCTCTACCAGCGAGCGTGGGCCGAAGAGCGGCAGCTCTCGGATCTTCTCGAGGAGACGATCACGCAGCATCCCGCGTGGCCCTGGCTGGTGCAGATTCGCGGCGTCGGGCCGCGGCTGGCCGCCCGTCTGCTCAGCCGACTGCGCATCGAGCGGGCGCGCTCCCCATCGGCATTCTGGGCGTACTGCGGGCTCGGAACGGTTGCGGGCATGGAGTATCGATGCGATCGGTGCGCCGCCCACTTCGTGGTGTCCGCGAGGAATCCCGCACCGGTGCGTCACGTCGACAAGAATCGGATCGCCTGCGGCGGACGGCTGGTGCCGACTGCGCCGGCGGCACACCTGCGTGTTGCGCAGCCCCGGCCGAGACGGCTGGAAGCGCGACGCTATGACGCAACGGCCAAGACGATCTGTTTCCTGATCGGCACTTCTTTCTCGCGACAGGGCGGCCCGTACAAGGCCTACTACCAGGACGCCTACGCCCGATACGCGAGCCGGCATCCTGGGTGGCCGGCCAAGCACGTCGTGTTCGCGGCCATGCGCGTCACGGTGAAGCTCTTTCTGAAGCACCTCTGGATCGTGTGGCGCGAGGCCGAAGGAATGCCGAGCGATCACGCGGAGTCGATGAAGCCGGCCTTTGGAGACACCGGACCCGGCCCATGGGACATGGTGTCGCCCCCCTCGCAGGAGAAACGGCGCGCGGCCGAGCGGCAGGCGAAGAAGAGCGGGATGAGCACCGTGCGTCGCGGGCGGCCGCCCAAGCAGGTCGCACCCGGTTGACGGGCGCCATTCGTCCCGAATTTCACGCGGTTCGTCACACGCCGGTCGCGGCTCGACCCCACGCATCTAGCTGTTCTCGGTGAGGGACGGTTGCTTATGAACAGCGATGCGTTCCTCTCGAGACTCCGACCCAACCAGATGACCGGCCCGTCCCATTCATCCCAGCCGGGCCCCGAGCTGGACGCCGGGTCGCCGCGGATCGCCAGCGGACCGCAATGGTTGGCGATCGGCGGTGCGTGGCTGCTGTACTGGCTCTTCTACACCCTGCTTCTCGTCCTCCTG
>JBJMNM010000418.1:0-5472 GCA_045804305.1 Gemmatimonadaceae bacterium
CAGGGCAAGAAGAGCACGGCCGAGCGGATCTTCTACGCCGCGATGGATCTCGTGGAGACGCGCACGAGCCAGCCGGGCGTGAACATCTTCAAGCAGGCCCTCACGAACCTCAAGCCGGTGGTCGAGGTGAAGAGCCGCCGCGTCGGCGGCGCCACGTACCAGGTGCCGGTGGAAGTCCGCCCGGAGCGCCGGACCGCGCTCGCGATGCGCTGGCTGATCAGCTACTCGCGCGACCGCAACGAGAAGTCGATGGCCGAGAAGCTGGCGGCCGAAGTGATCTCGGCGTCGAAGGGCGAAGGGAATGCGGTGAAGAAGAAGGAAGACACGCACCGCATGGCGGACGCGAACAAGGCGTTCGCGCACTATCGCTGGTAGGTCTCGTCGGACCACCAGGCAATGCGTTGCCCCGCTAGCGACTCCGAGCTAGCGGGGCTTCTTGTTTCCGGCGCTCCCTCGAATCAAGTTCGCGGCAATCGACGGCGGTCTTCCCCGGAGGTACGGTCATGAAGGTGCTTCATGGGCACACTATGTTTGCGGCTCTGCTGCTCGCCCTTGCCGCGCATCCTGCCTCCGCGCAGGAGCGTGTGATCGCTGTCGCCGATCCTGGCCCCGACGTCGAGACTGTCGGCACCGGAGAGCGACGCATCGCGCCAGATCGTGCGACGGTCAACCTGCTGGTCGAGAGCAAGGCAACGGAGGCGTCCTCCGCGGCTGCGGCCAACGCGCGTGCGGCGCAAGCGGTGCGCGACACGCTCCGCCGCCTGGGCCTCGACAGTGCGGCGACGACGGCGAGCTACACCGTCGGTACAGACTACGAGCCTCCCCGGCCGACGAGGGACGAGGGGCCGCGACGTGTCGGCTACGTCGCGCGCACGCTCATCCGCGTCCAGCTCAACCGCATCGACCAGGTCGGGCGTGTGATCGACGCCAGCCTCGCCACCGGAGCGACTGGTGTGCAGGGCGTATTCTTCGAGGCATCGACCGCACCGGCAGCGCGTCGTGAGGCGCTGGCGTCCGCGGCCACGGCGGCGCGACAGGACGCGGAGACGCTCGCGCGAGCGCTTGGCGGCTCCCTCGGGGCCCTCATCAGCACGTCGACCGCGAGTGGCCTTGATCCCCGCCGTCCGAATGTGATGCTGCGCGAGGCAGCGGGTGGCTACTCGACCCAGATAACGCCGACGGAGATCGTCGTCACCGCCGGCGTCGTGACGAAGTGGCGATTCATTCCGGGACGCTGACCACGTCGTTCGCGGTGTGCCGGCTGCACGTCACCGGCCGCGCGCCGGCGTATGTCGCACTTCGGCAACGCGTGCTGTTCTGGTAGTCTGTCCCCACTGTCGGGTGCAGGTCCTTCGCTGCGCTCAGGACGACGAGCCTTGTCGCGGCCGCGCTCGCCATGAGAAAACCGCATGTTTCTTGCTCGCCGAGCCCGAGGTGCAAGACGCCCACACGTCTCGCGGAGGCTCCGATGCTGCGGTATGCCGTCGTCACGCTCGTTGCGCTCGCGGCCTGCAACGAGCAGGTCATCGAACCGACCAACGTTCCGATCGCACCGGCGCACGCGACCGCGGCGGCGAACGACGACGGCCCGCCGGAACACACGTTCGGTCCGGATTCTGTCGCCCTCTACGCGTATACGGGCGACGATATCACCACGCCCACCGGTCTCTCGTGCAGCAACACCTCGGCGACGATCCGCGAGTGCACTGGATATCTGGCCAGCGCCGTGGACGGCACGCGCCTCGACGTCACCCTCCAGCTGCCGCTCACTTCCCCGCAGCCGACGCCCCTCGTCGTCCTGATCCACGGCTACGCGGGCAGCAAGACGAGCTCGGGCGAGATCTCGCAGCCCCTCATCGACGAGGGCTACGCCGTGCTGCGGTACTCCACCCGCGGTTTCGGCGACTCCTGGGGTCAGGTGAACCTGGTGGACGTGAGCGCCGAAGTGGGCGACCTGCGCAGCATGATCGCGCAGGTGGTCGATCAGGCCGACTATCACCTCGACCCCGGCGCGGTGGCGGTCACCGGAGCGTCGTACGGCGGCGGGCATTCGTGGCTGGCCGCGCTTCAGCCCAGCTTCACGACGCCAAACCGCAACGCGGTCCACATCAAGACGGTCGTGCCGATCGCCGCCTGGAGCGATCTGCTCTACGCGCTGCTCCCGAACGGGCGCGAGCGTCACTCGATCGATCACGTGGGCGGCGCGAAGCTCAGCTACATCAATGGCCTCTACGCATCGGGCTGGCGCTTCGGCAAGAACCCGAAGCGGCAGTACGACAACTACCCGGACTACTTCAAGGCGTGGCACGCGGCGATCAACGCCGAAGAGCCGAACGACGTGGAGCCGGTGTTTGGCGGCGCCGTGGATGGCGTCGCCGGATATCGGTCTGTGTGGTGGCAGCAACCCTTCTGGAACACCGCCGTGCCCGCGCGGCTGCCGATCTTCGTCGTGCAGGGCTTCACCGACGATCTCTTCCCGCTGCCGGAAGCGAAGCGCATGGTGCTCGCCCTGCAGACCGTCGACGCGACATATCCGGTTACGCTCTACCTGGGCGACATCGGTCATCCGCGCGCGAGCAACAAGACGGGCGAAGTGAACTACGTGCTCGGCCTGATCAAGAGCTGGCTCGCATATTACCTGAAGGGGCAGGGCACGCTGCCGCCAACCCAGGTGTACGCAGCCCTCACGCGTCCGCGCAACGAGCCGTTCAACTCCGCGAACGTCATCACGGCCCCCACGCTCGCCGCGCTCTCCACCGAGACGGACAGCACGACGTGGAAGGAGTCCGCGGTGCTCGTGAATCCGCTGACGGATCCGGCGTCGGGGTTCTCCTGGGATCCCCTCATCCTGGAAGGCGCGCAGCAGCTCAAGCCTCTTCCCGTGCCGCCCGAATCGCCGCTCGTGCCGGGCAGCCTGGCCACCTACAAGATTCGCGTGAAGAAGTTGACCAAGGGCGGCGATCTCACCATCGCCGGTCAGCCCATCGTGCGCTTTCACGCGTTCTCGGCGGCGTATCGCGTGCAGATCAACGCGCGGCTCTTCGACGTGGACGTGGCGGCGGGCACCAAGCAGCTCGTCACTCGGGGCACGTACACCCTCGAGAGCTCGGGACCCGGAATCCCCATCGGCGATGCCGACGTCTCGCTCGCGACCTACGGCAATCTGTGGCGCGCACCCGAGACGCATGAGCTCTGGCTGGAGCTCACGAATGTGGACAGTCCGTACATCACGCCGAGTCGCATTCCGAGCGAGACGACGATCACCGACGTGAAGCTCGTGGTGCCGGCGCGGCGCTAGCTTGCGCGTGGGCGATCTCCCGCTATGCGAGGGTCGCTCTGTCCGTGGACGGCCAGAGCTCGTCCATGGCTCTGAGGGGACGACAGCCGCTCCCTCCACGGGCCCATCCTCGGCACCACGATTGCAACTGTACCGCCCGCCATGTCCTCCCCCTCCCCGCGCGTCCCCGCGAAAGACCCAGTCCCGTCGCTCGACTCTCCGATCGAGCTCCAGGCCCGCTTTGCGGAGCTGGAAGCCAAGTCTGGCGCGCAGTCGCTCGGCGTCGCCATCGACGACCTCGAAACGGGAGCCAAGTTCCGATATCACGCCGACCGCTGGTTCCACGCCGCCAGCACCATCAAGGTGGCGATCCTGCTCGGCGTATACGGCGCCATCCACCGCGGCGATCTGCTGCCTCAGTCGCGCGTGCATGTGCGCAACCGGTTCCTCAGCGCGTACGACGGCTCGCCCTATCGCGTACGCGTTGATCGCGACGCGAACGCCGAGGTGCATCGCGAGATCGGACGGACGCTGCGCGTGTCCGAGCTGGCTGACGCGATGATCACCTCGAGCAGCAATCTCGCGACGAACCTGCTGCTGGATCTCGTGGGCCTCGACGTGCTGCAGCGAACGCTGGACGGGTTCGGGCTGGACGGCGTGGACCTTCGGCGCGGGGTGGAGGACGAGCAGGCATACCAGCACGGCATCAACAACCGGGTGACCGCGGCCGGCCTGGTCGGCCTGTTGCGGTTGATCGGGGAGGAGCACGCCTTCACGCCGGCGCTCTCGCAGCAGATGCTGGAGGTCCTGCTCGGACAGCACTTCAAGAGCGGCATCCCCGCCGGCCTGCCGCGGGATGCGCGCGTGGCCCACAAGACAGGCGAGATCTCGACCATCGCCCACGATGCGGGATTGATCTATCTGCCGGGACGCAAGCCGTACGCGCTATCGGTGCTGACAGAGTGGGAACCTACCGTGCAGGGCCGGTCCGCGACGATCGCCGCGGCCTCGTATCTGGCGTACGCCGCATTGATTGGAGACCGCGACTGATGTCGACTTCCTCCTCCTCCAACCTTGCCACCTTCCCGCTCCGGCTCGTGGACGGCCGCCGCCTCGAGCGCCGGTACCGCGACGTCCTGCTGCCGGGCGGCATCCTGTGTGACAAGAGTGGCCAGGCCCGCGTGCTTCCCCGCTACTTCTACGAGGTGACGTCGTGGGAGCAGGCGCGGGACACGTTGCTCGCGCCTCATTTCAGCGTATCGGAGTTCATCCATACCGACGTGCGGGAGGCCCCTCCACTCAGGGTTTTCCCGCGGTATGTCCCATGCGCTATCGCGCTCCTGGCGCTGGCGCTGGAACAGATCCGGGAGGCGGTCGGCACGTACGTCTACATCGGGGCGAATGGTGGATACTGCTCGCCCCGTCACGCCGGTACGGGTGGTGCATCCCCCCATTGTTGGGGGACGGCCGCGAACGTGTACCGAATCGGGGACACCTATCTCGATTCGCACGGCACGATCGCGAAGTATGCCGCCCTCGTGCACGAGATACTCCCGACCGCCTGGACGCGTCCGCTTGGTCCCCCGGACCAGTACACGGACGACCACCTCCACTTCGACCTCGGCTACGTGGTCGCGGTGCCGCGTGAGGCGCCCGGGGAGACCTACAACCTCAAGCTCGCCGGTGATCCGTTGTGACCGGCGTCGCGGAAGGAGGCTCGACGCTGGTGCAGGCTTTCGTAGCTGACGAGGCTTGATGACGCAGAAGCGGGAACGTCGAAGCGAGCGTGCGGCGAGCACGGCCCGGTGGGGGACGATCTCCACCGGCCGGCGGGGGCTGCCCGCCATCGGCATGGAGGCGGAGTTCGCCACCGTGATCGATGGCGAGCCGCGGAAGCCGGAGGACGTGTTCGGCTCGCCGCGCCACATCGTGCGCGGACCGCTCGTGCATCGCACCGGCCGCTCGTATCACCTGCCCACCGGCGGAGCGCTCTACTTCGATACAGGCGTGATCGAGATCGCCACGCCCATGATCGAGATCGCGCGCGGCTGCGGCGCGCGCGGCACGCGATCGCTCTGGGAGAGTCTCGCGTTCCTGCGCGCGGAGCTCGACGCCTGGGAAGACGAGACGGGACGCGAGGTGCGGCTCGTGGGGTTCAGCACGCATTACAACGTCTCCTTCGACGTGCCCCGCAG
>JBJMNM010000419.1:0-3992 GCA_045804305.1 Gemmatimonadaceae bacterium
ACCGAGATGAACGAGGGGTCGCCGGTGACCGTCCCGATCACCTTGCCGGTAGAGTCCTTCACGGTCGATGTCTGACCCGGCACGAACCGGAGTTCGTCGTGGTTGTCGATGACGGATTCCGTCCCGTACGCGAGCCTGACGACGGCGACGGCATCGGCCGCTGGCGCCATCCGGAAACCCTGAGCCTCGAGCGCTCGGCGCACCTTGTCCGCCACTTCCTGCTCGAGCAGGGGATTCCGCGCACGCGGGTTTTCCACGACCGCGATGCTCGAGCCCGGAGCGATCGTCGAGGGTGGTCCGCCGGTGTAGCCCGTGACGTAGACGTCGTACGTCGTGAATCGAGCGCAGGCGGGGAGCAGCAGGAAGGACAGGCTCAGCAGGCATCGACGCATTGGCCACCTCAGGCGTGAGGGAGAGCGCTGCACACACTTCTGCATACGGTCGACTAGAGCCTGCCGTTGAGGGGCGTCTGACCCGTGACTCGTGAACCGTTAACCGTGATCCGTAGGATCAAAGGCACACCGGACTCAGTCCGGTGTGCCTTTGTCGTAACGGTTCACCCTTCACGGTTCACAGCACCTCTCTCCGCTCCCCCTGCGGTCTCGACTCGCTCGGAATCTCCCCGGCCACGTCGTCGCGGCGGCGCTTCTGCGCCTTGAAGATGAACTCCGGCGCCAGCGACACACCTAGCAGCGTGACCGGCAGGATCTGCTGCGCCTGGATGAGGAACGCCACGGCGATCGCCTGGTCCTTGTCGAGGCCGAAGGCGGCCGCCGTGGCGGCGTAGGCCAATTGGAACAGCCCGACGTTGCCCGGCGTGGCGCGGAGGGCGAAGCCGAGGTTCACGGCCAACAAGGCGGCCACAGTGGCGACCGTCGTCATCGGGAAGTGAGCGGCGCGGGCCGTCATCTGATACGTCGCCACCTGGAGGCCCCACGCCGCCACGCTGAGGAGCAGGGCTGCAATGAACCGCGGTCCGCTCGACACCGCCCCGATGGTGCCCACGAAGCGGGCGCCATATTGCTTGAGGCGCCCTTGCCAGGTCGCCGGCTTGGGCCCGGCGACGGTTTCGATCACGTCGGGACGCTTGAGCAGCCACGCCAGCAGCGCGCCCATCAGCACGAGCGCTGCGATCGCGAAATACTTCGCCTTCTCGAGCTGCGCCGGAAGCTGGAGAAAGGTGGCCGCGAGCGACAGCATCACCACGTAGCCGACCAGCTCGAACAGGCGCTCGAGCGCGAGCGTCGCCAGCACCTTGGCGCTCGTCACGTGGGCGCTCCGTGCGACGAAGACGACACGCGCCGCCTCGCCGCCGTTCGCCACGAGCACGTTGTTCAGGCCCGCGCCGGCGAAGGTCGCCTTGGTCACGAGCCAGAGCGAGCGGACGCCGATCGGGCGGAGAAAGATCCACCAGCGGATCGCCTTCACCATGATCGACGCGATGTTGATCACCGCCGCGCCTACCAGCAGGGGGACGGAGGCGCTCCGCATGGCCTGCCACGTGGCGTGCCAGTTCACCTTCCGCGCGAACAGGACGAGCATCACCAGGATCACCACGGTGAGCCCGATCCTGAGGGTATGCTTCACGGCTGGCTTCATTCAGTCACTCGGTGGGTCGGGCAGAGTTGCGAAGCGGAAGCCGCGCGCGCGGAGTCCTCGGATGATCATGGGAAGCGCCTCGGCGGTCTGCATGCGATCGCCATCGGCATCATAGCCGTCCCCATCGTGAAGGAGAAGGATCGATCCCGCGCGCACCCCCTCGAGCGCTCGGCGCGCGATCTCATCGGCGCCCGGGCGGGCCGAGTCCCACACGCCGAGCGACCAGCCCACCGTCTGCTGGCCGAGTGAGCGCGCGATTGGCGTGACCCACGGGCTGCGAAAACCGTGCGGTGCACGGAAATGGCGCAGGGCGGTGAGTCCCGACGCACGACAGATGGCCTCGGTGCCCCGCGTCAGGTCGTCGCGGACGTAGCCGGGCGACCGCCGATGCAGCTTGCGGTGCCAGTAGCCATGATTGCCGAGCTGGTGTCCTTCACCGGCCATGCGCCGCACGAGCTCGGGCCACCGCTCGGCATGACGTCCGAGCACGAAGAAGGTGGCCGGGACGCGCTCGCGGCGCAGCACGTCGAGAATCAGCGGTGTCGCGCGGGGATTGGGGCCGTCGTCGAAGGTGATGGCGACGCGCTGCTCCGTGCCGGGCAGGTGCGTGAGCGTCGGCCCGAAGATCCATGAGTTGCGGTGCCAGGTCCCGTGAGCTGCCAAGCCGGCGCCTGCGACGGCCAGGCCGGCGAGGGCCGGACCGATCATACGGCGACCGCGACCCGCCCCATCACCGTGTGATACACGTCGAGCACCTGCGACGTGACCCGCGGCCAGCTGTATTTCATGGATTCGTAGCGCCCGCTCGTGCCGAGCTGTATGCGGAGGCCCTCGTCGTCGAGCAGCTGGACCAGCGCATCGGCGAGGGCATCCCGGTCGCCCGAGGGCGTCATGAGCGCCTCGCGGCCATTCACCACGACGTCCTGGAAGCCGAGGATGTCGGAGCAGACGATGGGCGTCTCGCACGCCATCGACTCGAGCAGCGTGATCCCGAACGACGCCTTTGTGGTGGGGCACGCGTAGATGGAGCTGTGCGCGTAGTAGCCGGGCCGGCCCTCGAGCACCGCACCGACGAACGTGATGTCGCGGTCGCCGTTGGCCTGCTTGTAGTAATGCTCGCGAAGGGGACCGTCGCCCACGACGACGAGCTGCGCCTGTCGGCCGCGCCCCTTCACCTTGCGGAAGGACTCGATGAGTGTCGTTAGTCCGTTTCGTGGATCAAATCGGCCAAGAAAGAGAATCGACGGCACGTCCTTCCGGATGGCGGGCGGAGCCGCCACGCTCGGGTGGAAGACGTCGGTATCGATGCCGTTCGGGATGATCTGCCACGGAGCGCTGAAGTAGCGCTCGAGCGCGACGGTGGTGGAGTGGGAGACGCAGATGGCGGCGTCCAGCATGTCGAGCCGCTTCTGGAAGAAGCCGTTGAGCATCCGGTACCCCTTCGACTTGTCGAAGTAGGTATGGAAGGTCCCCACCACCGGACATTCGGCTTCCTCGATGGCGAGGAGCGGGAGGATCGGCGTGAGCGGCGAGTGGACGTGCACGACATCGTAGCGGCCCCGGCGGAGGATGTTCCGCATCTCGCGACGCAGGCCGAATCCGATCGTGATGCGGGCCTGGGAGCCGTTGGCGTACACCGGCTGACTCCGCCCGAGCCGGATCACGTTCGGCTGCGGCTCGGCGCCCGGCAGGTTCGACGTGATGATGTCCACGTGATGCCCGCGGCGACGCGCTTCGCGGGCGAAGAAATGAACGTGCTCGCAGACTCCACCCAGATGCGGGTAGTAGTACTCCGTGACCAGGGCGATGCGCAGCGTGCGCTCGTCGTGGTCTTCGGGGAGGGTCGGAAGATTGGGGAGCGCCGGGCGTCGCTTCAACGCAGCGCTATTGTACGGAGGGTTCAAGAGCGGCATGAGCTGCGGCTAGGCGGGCAATAGGCACCCGGAATGGTGAGCACGAGACGTAATCGAGCCCGATCGCGTGGCAGAACTTCACGCTCCTGGGCTCACCACCGTGCTCCCCACAGATGCCGACCTTGAGCTGCGGGCGCACGCTTCGACCTGCGGCAACTGCCAGCTTAATAAGCTTGCCAACCCCCGATTGGTCAAGGACTTGGAAGGGGTCGTCCGCGAAGATACCCCGCTCCACGTACCGCGGCAGGAAGCGCCCGGCGTCGTCGCGGCTGAGCCCAAAGGTCGTCTGGGTGAGGTCGTTGGTGCCGAAGGAGAAGAACTCCGCTTCGCGCGCGATGTCGCCCGCCGTGAGCGCTGCCCGGGGGAGCTCGATCATGGTCCCGACCAGGTACTCGATCCGCTCGCCGCTCTGCTCGAACACCTCCTCGGCGACGTCGTCGATGATGCGGCGCTGCCGGCGCAGCTCCTCGCCGGTGGCCA
>JBJMNM010000420.1:0-5082 GCA_045804305.1 Gemmatimonadaceae bacterium
ATCGTGACGGCGTACGGCAGCTCGAGCGCCGCACGCGGGCCCTCACGCGTCGCGGTGACGCGCACGGGCGGCAACGCGGGGCGGGCGCGGGCGGTGTCCTGTGCGGCAGCCGCGCCTGGAATGGCAATGAGAGCGAGACAAGCGAAGCGCAGACGCATCACCAAAAGTACGTGTGTCGCGGGGTGACGATAGGATCGGACTACCGGACCAACGTCAGCTACGACCGGATGCCGGTCAGCGCAGCTTGTCCAGCGTTGCTCTTACACTGTCCAGCCCGCCGTGTAGCCCACCACGCTGCACCCATAGCAATCGCCCGTCGCCGGAGATCAGGTACGTCTCCGGCACACCGACTGCCTGGAAGGTGCGCTGGATCTCGCCTGCCGGATCGTGCGCGATCCGGAATGGCAGCTTCTCCGCCTCGACGAAGCGTTTCACGCGTGTGCCGTCGCCCTTGTCGACGCTCACCGCGAGCACCGTCAGGCCATGCGGTGCATACGCTCGGTCGATCGCCGCGAGGTCCTGCATCTCCTCTCGGCACGAGGTGCACCATGTCGCCCACACGTTCAACAGCACGGGCCGCCCGGCGCCGACGCGCACGGAGTCGCCCGCCATCGTGCGCACCGCGTACGCCGGGGCCTGGTCGCCCACGCCGAGTGGCCGGAAGGCCGCGCCACGATCGGACGACGACGAGCATGCCGCCGCCAACACGAGCGCCGCGAGAGCGACGGCGCGGGTCATTCGATCGTGCCCCGCCGCACGAAGACGCGTGCGTCGCCCACCGCCGAAAGAGGTATGGTCGCATTCGGATCTTTCATGTCCATGTGCGCGTCGTGCGCCGCCGCAGCGATCGGCTGTTCCGACCACGCCACGGCGACGCGCTCCTTCGTCGCGGCCACGACGGGGAAGCCCGCCGCGCGGCCCGAGTCGCTGAGCGTCGCCGGCTCGCTCCATGTGGCGCCGCGATTCTTCGAGGTGCGCACCACGATGCGCGGTGTGGCGAGGGTCCCGTCGTCCCACGCCGCGATGAGCCGCTCCTGTCCGCCGAGCGCGAGCTGCACGTGCGCGGGACGAGAGAACTCGGCGACGCCGAGGGGAACGGGCCTGGAGAAGGTCATCGCGCCGTTATCCGAGCGGGCATACCATACGCCGGCGGAGCCCTGCTTTCCCGTCCACCACGCGATGTGCACGCTGCCTTTGTCGTCCACCTGGAGCGACGGCCCGGCATGGGGGCAGCCATCGAACACCCAGTTGTCCGCGTGCGCACGCACGGGCTCCTCCCAGCTCATGCCGCCGTCCGGCGAGCGCGCCACGACGATGTCGCGCACGTTGCCCGGAAAGACCTTGCGCCACGCGAGGTAGAGCGTGCCGTTCGCCGCGGACGCCATCGCGGTCCGGCAGCAGGGACAGGCTTCGCCGGCAGCCACACGCTGATTCGGGATCCAGTGCTTCCCGCCATCGGGCGATTTCGTCATGTAGACCGTCGACTTTCCCATCCGCCCGTCGAGCCACGACGCGTACAGCGCGCCGTCGGGCGCGGCGTACAGCGCCTGGAAGTTGTGCGAGCCGAAGGCCGCACCGTCGTTCACCGTGACCGGCGCGCTCCAGTGCGCGCCGCCGTCGGCGGAGCGCACGAAGCGCAGCGCGGCCGCCGGAAAACGGCGACCCGGCTCGAGGCGCGTCACGACGTACAACGCGTTGAGCGCGCCATCGGGCGAGTAGGCCAGCTTGGGCGGCGACTCGCCGTGCGGCTCGATCGGGCCGAGCGAATCCTGCAGCACCACGGGCGCGCCGCCGTTCACGCTCACGTTGAGCCGCCCGTCGGTGCCGCCATGCGGCGCCGACACCCACGCCGCGGCTTCCTTGCCGCTCGGCGACACGGCGAACATCGGCGCGGTGCCCACGTCGCCCTTGCTCAGCTCCTCGGCGCCCCGGAAGCGGGGGGCGGAGGTCCGGGAGCAGGCGGCAGCGCCGATCAGCACGAGGATTGGAAGAACGAATCTCATAAGGGAAAGGTCTCAGGAACGAGTATTGTCATCCCGCAGGAGCGAGCGAAGCGAGCGAGTGTGGGTGCCCTCTGGGCAATCTCGCGTCCTTGACTAGTCACTCTGCCAGGTCAATAGATCCCGACACTCGCTACGCTCGTGCGGGATGACAGCCACTGCCACACCGTCTCACCGTCTCACCGTCTCACCAGTTGGTCTTGATTCCGACATACACCATCCGCGGCGCGCCCGGCGTGAGCTGGTCCTTCTGGAATGCGTCGTAGGTCACGAGCTCGGCGTACGCCCGGTTGGCGAGGTTGCTCACCCGCCCGAACAGCTCCGTGCGTGGCGTCACGCGACCGCTGAGGTGCAGCGTGAGCAGCTCGTAGCCGCCGTAGCGGTGCGTGTTCGCCGGATCGGTGGCGTAGCCGCCGGTGTGCGACCACTCCAGCGCCACTCGGCTGCCGCGCAGCACCGACGCTTCATAGCCCAGCAGCACGCTGGCGAGATCGCTCGGCGCATCCTCGATCAGATTGCCCGAGTAGGTCACGGCCGGCGTGGTGGCGGTCGCGGCCTGCGGAGTCCATTCCACGTACGTCTGCTTCGACACCGAGTAGCTGGCGTCGAGCCGCAGGGCGCTCGTGAGCGCGGCGCTCGCGCCCAGCTCCACCCCACGATGCCGTGTGCTGCCGGCGTTCGTGGCCTCGCGCGTGTTCTGCGCCGTGACGTAGGTGATGATGTCGTCGTGCACGCGCATGTCGTACGCGGAGAGCTGATACGTGGCGCGCGCGCCGATGCGCCCGCGTAGCCCGAGCTCGAATGCATCAACCGTCACCGGCGCGAGGTCCACGGTGTTGGCGGCGGAATTCTGCTGGAAGAGCTGTCCCTGCGACGGCGCGCGGAAGCCGTTCCGATATGAGGCGAAGACGCTCGTGGTCGAGTCGAGCGCCAGCGTGGCGCCGAGCTTGGGGCTCAGGTGCGCGTACGAGCGCGTGGTGCTCGCGGGAACTCGATGGACACCGGTATCCACCGGCGCGAGGCGCGTATCATAGCTGTAGCCGCTGAAGTCGGCGCGCAGTCCGGCGTCGAGCCGCAGCGTGCCGAGCACACCGCCGATTCCCGTGAGCGGCGACGCCTCCGCATGCACGTACGGCGAGGCGCTGCGATAGGTGACCTCGTAGTCGTACTGCGTGACGCCCGGCGTGAACGACGTGAACGAGCGGCTTGCGCCCGTGCGCATCACCAGCGCCTGCTGGGCGAGAAAGCTTCCGGGGCTCACCTCGGCATCCGCGCCGACGATGATCCGCGAGCGCATCGGCGCCAAATCGCGACGATACTTGGTGAGCACGCCTGCCGAGGTGTTCCTCGTGTCCCAGGTTTGCGGATCGTAGGTGAGCTGCCACGACGGGAGCAGCTGCATGTCGTTGTAGCGCGCGTAGGGCGTCACACTCCAGAGGCTCGCGCCCCGATCCAGCTCGAGGGCCGACGAAACGCGCAGCGCCTGCACGCGGCGATAGGCGATCGGCGCAAGGTTCATGGAGCGGCTCGTGTCGAACAGCGCGACGGAGAGCGCAGGAACGTCCTGCTGATCCACGTGTGAGCCAGTGAGCACGGTGTGGGCTGTCCAGCCCCCGGGTGACGCGAAATCCCAACGCAGCGTACCGCTCTCCCGGCGAAAGGGCGCCTCCTGCTTCCAGTTCTCGCTGCGCGTGAGGTTCACGTCGGCCCGCACGCCGTTGTTGCCGGAGGTCGCGCCGCCCGAGACGAGCATTCGGCCGTAGCCGTACGCGCCGCCCTCCAGGCTTGCCTCCAGGCTGGGTGTGAGCGGTGCCGGCCGCGTGAGCACGTTCACCACGCCGCCAATCGCGTCGCTCCCGTACAGCGCGGTGCCCGGTCCCTTGAGCACCTCGATCCCCGCCGCCTGCGGGATGTTCACCTCGTACAGCGCGTTGTGATTGAAGAAGCCCGTGGCGCGCGTGGGGATGCCGTCCTCGAGATAGAGGTACATCGGCTTCGTCGTGATCGGCTGGCGCATCGCCATGCTGTGGCCCTCGCCCGAGAGGTCGGACACGTGCACGCCGGGCACTCGGTTCATGATTCCCGACGGATGCGCGGCATGGCTTCGACGGACCTCCGGTCCGTCGATTACATCGACGGTGGCCGATCCCTCGTCGCGCCGGCGCAGCTCGCGCGTGGCGCTCACGGTCATGGGCGCGATCATCGTGGCCGAGCTCTCGAGGGCCACGTCGAGCGTCGCAGCCTCGCCGGCGGCCACGGTGATCTCCGACTTCCTGGTGGCGGCACCGATGCGCTGGGCTGTCACGGTGTAGCGGCCGGCGGTGATGCCGGTGATCTGATAGCGGCCGTCGGCGCCGGTGCTGGCGCCGCGGGTCGTCCCCACGAGATACACGGCGACGTCGGACGTCGGCACGCCATCGAGGGTGACGCGACCCGACAACGTCGCCGTGGATTGCGCGGCGAGCGTCGCGCCCGGCAACGCGAGAGCGAAGAGCATGGTCAAGACACGCGGTGTCATGACGCCTCCGAAAATTTTCAGGATTGGACCTGCGACCGCCGGCCATCGGTGGCCGGGCGGACGAGCGTGTGACGCGGCCGCCTGGCGCTCAGCGCGCCGACGGCGAACAGTCAGACGGTCGGAGGTCCGTTCGAGAAGGGGAGGCGACGGTCGGGGGCGGCTGGCGCCTGGACCGGGGGGGCATCCAGCGGATGCCGCTCTTCGGCGACCGCCACGGGCACTGGAACGGTGGCGACCGCAGGCAGCGGCGCTGCCACGGTCACCGCGCAGCAGTGGCCGATGCAGGTGCAGGCGGGCGCAGAGTCGGGCCGGTGCGTGTCGGCGGGGGCGCTCTGGTGCGCGTTGCCCGAGGCACCATGCATCCCGTGTCCATCGTGCGACGGCGTGGGCGCCGCCGCGGCAGCCCCATGGCCGCCATGCCCGCCGTGCATCGCGCAGGTGTGCAGCATCCCGGGGTCGCCAAGCACGATGGCGAACCAGAGGGCGAACAGCACGGCGAGTGGACGGGCGAGATGGCGCATGGCAGTCATAAAGGTAGCGCCGGCCGGAGACCGGCGCATCGGA
>JBJMNM010000421.1:0-2212 GCA_045804305.1 Gemmatimonadaceae bacterium
CTTGCCTTCGGGGCGGAGGCGGCCTCGCCGGCGAGCGCCGACCTCAGCGCATCGGTCGTCCGCCTCGTCGACGAGCTGATTGCCGAGGGCATCCGCACCGGTGCGAGCGACATTCACCTGGAGCCGGAGGAACAGGCGATCGCCGTGCGCCACCGGATCGACGGCGTGCTGCGGCAGGTGCGCGCGCTGCCGCGTGCGATCGCGCCGTCGCTCGTGTCACGGGTCAAGATCCTCTCGGGGTTGGACATCGCCGATCGGCTGCGGCCGCAGGATGGCCGCGCGCGCGTGGCGGTGACCGGGGCGGTCGTGGACCTGCGCGTGTCAACGCTGCCGGCGTCGCACGGGGAGAAGGTGGTCATCCGCGTGCTCGACGGCAGCGCCGGCCTCCGTACCCTCGACGCGATCGGCTTCGCGCCGGGCGAGCTGCGCCGGATTCGCGGCCTGCTGGAGCAGCGCGAGGGGCTCCTGTTGGTCACGGGGCCCACGGGCTCCGGCAAGACGACCACCCTCTACGCGGCGCTGCGCGAGGTGCAGTCGCGCGGCGTGAACGTGGTCACGGTGGAAGATCCAATCGAGTATCGCCTGCCCGGCATCGTCCAGGTGCAGGTGCACGAGCGGGCCGGGCTCACCTTCAGCAAGGCGCTGCGCTCGATCATGCGCCAGGATCCCGACGTCATCCTCGTCGGCGAGATCCGCGATCGCGAAACGGCGGAGATCGCCATCCAGGCGTCGCTCACCGGGCATCTCGTGCTGTCCACCCTCCACACCAACGACGCGGCGAGCGCCGTGACGCGTCTGATCGATATCGGGATCCCCGGCTACCAGATCGCCACCGCGGTAAAAGGCGTGGTCGCTCAGCGACTGCTCCGGCGTGTCTGCGCCAGTTGTCGTGCAGCAGGATGCGATGCGTGTGAGGGATCGGGCTTCCGAGGCCGCATCGCCATCGCCGAGATCCTCGTGGCGGGCCCGGAGTTCGAGCGGCGCGTCTCGACCGGAGCGTCCACCGAGTCCATCGCCGAGGCTGCGCGCGCCGCGGGATGCGTCACGCTGTGGGAGTCGGGGCAGGACCTGGTTCGCTCGGGCCAGACGACGATCGACGAGCTGCGCCGCGTCGCGGCCGAGCCGGTGCGTGTGGTGACCGAGCCAGCGCCGGCGCCGACGTCGCCGCGACTGCGCATCGGCTGGCGCGGTCTGCCCGATGCCATTGGCGCCCCTGAAGCCCGCGAAGCGCTCGCCGCCGCGGCTGCCCTCCTGGGCGCGCACATCGAGGTGGTCCCGCTCGAGGCCGACCTGCCCTTGGTGGACATCGTGGACGTCGTCGTGCACGAGGGCCCGGTTGCGCCACGCGGCGAGCCGCGGTCTGCGCTCGTGGTGGCTCTGGCGTCCGACGCGTCGAGCGGCGAGCATGTGCGGACGCTCGCCCGCGACGCGGATCTGGTCGTGTCGCGCGGCGCGCACGGCCGGCTCCTGCTCGCGACCATTCTGGCACTGTTACGCTGGCGTGCGCGATGAGCGATCGGTCGGTGACCTCACTCCCTCGGCACCATCATCATCATGGCCACCGTCAGCGTCGGGACGATCGACGTCTATCTCATCGCGGCCGGAGTGGATGGCTGGCGCGTGCTCGCGCTCCAGCGCTCGCTCACCACGCGCTGTCCCACCGCCTGGGAAACCGTCCACGGCCGCATCGAGCCGGGCGAGGAGCCGGAGCAGGCCGCCATGCGCGAGGTGCGCGAGGAGACGGGGCTCGCCGTGGAGCGGCTCTACAACGTGAGCGTGCAGCCGTTCTATCTCCACAAGACGCACACGGTGCAGCTCTCCGTGTGCTTCGCGGCGTTCGTCACGCCGGGCGCACCGGTGATCACCGGCGAGGAGCATTCGCGGTTCGAGTGGCTCACGCCTGATCAGGCGCTCGAGCGCTTCGTGTGGCCCCGTGAGCGCATGGCGCTCCGCGAGGTGCTCCACTTACTTCGCGGCGGCGATGCCGGACCAGTCGAGGACGTGCTGCGAGTGTTCTGACCCGGGAACGGCAGAGGGCACAGAGAACGCCTTGAACAAACCACAGAGGACGAGCGCAGGGCTTGAACAAACCACAGAAGACAAGAGCACTGTGGTTTGTTAAGTGCTTCTCGCTGTGTTCTGTTAAGTCCTTTTCGACGTGGCCCCTGTGGTTTGTCGAATGAGTCTGTGTCCGACGACCCCTCGGTTCTAC
>JBJMNM010000422.1:0-3818 GCA_045804305.1 Gemmatimonadaceae bacterium
CAGCTGTCGTCGTACCCGATCGCGACCACGCGTCCCCGACCGGCGCGACGAGCGGCGACGGTCAGTCCGCCCGGCTGACGCTCGAGCGGCACCGCATCGACGCGCAGCGCCGCCAGCGGGCGCAGCGGCAGATCGGCGCGCGTCACCGAATCCGCGTCGAGGAGGATCCGCCCGGGCCGACGATCGCCCGCGCGTGCGGGGACGAGCAAGCGCAGAGCATCGAGGCTCGTCGCCCCGCCGGCGGCGACGAGGCCACCGCCGGCGGCGACGAACCGCGCGATGGATGGCGCAAGGTCGCTCGCGCTGGAATCGAGCGCGATCACGACGTCGTAGCGCGACGTGTCGATGGGCAGCAGCGCGGGATCGGTGACCGCAATGCCGGGCGCGGCCGGGAGGCGCGCACGCACGCGCCAGCCGGCTTCCGTCAGCGCAGCCAGCACGAACTTGCTCTCCCAGCCGGCGCGGCCAAGCACGAGCACGTCGCGACGCGGCGGCGCAACCGGAAGCGTCGCGCTGGCGACGAAGGCCCCGCGCCGCGCCTGCACGGCGCCCACCACGTCGCCCGCCTCGAGCGACGCACCGCCGGCGCGCAGGCGCACCGTATCGAGCGCACCGACCGAGTCGGTGAGCGCGAGCGGCGCGGCGCCATCCGCCACGAGCAGCAGTCGCGTGCGGGCGACCGGCTCGCGGACGCGCTCGGCGTCGAGCGCGAGTGTCGGCACCTCACCATGCCAGCGAACATCGACCCCCGCCCGACGCAACGCGGTCAGCCACGCACGCTGCTCGGCTGTCGGCAGCGAGTCGATAGCGAGTGACACGCTGCCCACGCGCGGTGTCATGGTGGCCTCGTGCAGGATGCGCCCGAGGGTCGCACCCGTCGCGCCGCGATGTTCGTCGCCCTGCCTGGCCGGATGCAGCGCACGCCACAGCGCAACAGCGAGCAGCACGATCACGGCGCCGCGGCCGACCCACTCGAGCCCGCGGCGGACGTCAGCGCGTGAGAGCATACACCACCAGGTTCACGGCGAACTTCGTGTTGTCCACCGAGAGGAAGCGCTTGTTGTCCGGGTGATAGTTCCACTCCGAGCTGTAGTCCTTGCTGCTGTACAGAAGCGAGAGCCGGCCGTCGCGCTCCACGCCCTGCAGGTTCTTGTGCACGAGATTGTCGCCCCAGCCGTTCAGCTCGTGGCTGGTGGTCGGCGGCCCGTCGTCGAACTTGAAGAAGGCGCGATAGAGCGGATGGGTGTTGGGGATGTCGCGCAGGGCGCCGTACACGCCGGACAGCGCTTCCGTGGCCGTCTTGTGGAACGTGCCGTCCACGTCGTGGTTGTGATCGTCCACGAACAGCAGCCCGCCCCGATCCGCGAATGCCTGCAGGTTCGCCCGCTCGGCGCTCGTGAAGCGTACGGGGAGATGACCGGTGAGGTACACGAGCGGATAGCGGAACAGGGCCGGGGACGCGAGCGGCACGATCACGCCGGTGGGTGCGACGTCGATGGACGTGTAGCGGGCAATCGTGTCGATCACGTTGGCGGGCACGAGCGGCGCGCTGTCCCAGTCGCCCGACTCGTACTGCACGGTGGCGAAGACGAAGTCGCTCATGGCGCGCCGCCCCAGGCCGGCAACGAGTCTCGCGCGATCGGTGCGCCGCCCAGTGCGCGGCGGACGCGCGTCCACGCGAGCTCGATTGCTCGTGGGGAGCCGCGGCGCGCAGCGCGCGCCGCGTCGTCCAACGCCGCCGCCAGTGCGGGAGCGTTGCCCAGCGCGCCGACGCGCATGACGAGCAGCGAGTCCGCCGCGGCCGACGGATCGCGCGCGAGCAGCGCGGTCGCGCGCGCGAAGGTCTCGCCGCGCCGGCGCGCAACCGGATCGGTGAAGAGTCGAGGCTCTCGTACCGTCGCCACTCCTTTGTCCTTGCCGGCGAGACGGACGCGCGCGACGTCCACCACCACCGCACTCGGCCGGCCGCGCAGGTAGATTCTCTCAGCCTGCCGAGCGCGCTGGATCGCCGCGAGCGCGCGTCGCATCGGTGGGAGCGCCTGCTTCGTCTCGCCCTGCTCCAGCGAACGGCCGGCATCCCACATCGCGTTGAACGCCTCGAGCAGCGGCTTGTTGATCGCGAGGATCGGCGTCTCGTCGCCCTCCACGTCCATGACCGCGCCGGCGCCGGCGCCCGTCGCCTCGCTCGCGGCCTTGAGCAGCTCTTCGGGGGTGAGCTTGCCGCCCGACGCCTCGATGGTGCTCTCCTCGGAGAGCGGATCGGCGCCGGTGCGCTGGAAGACGATGTCCCCAACCTTCTTCCGCAGTCTGGCCTGGTCCTCGGCGATGCGCCGCGACTCGCTGAGGAGGAGCGGCCGTGCGAGCGCTTGACGCCGGCGCTCCAGCGCCTCGGTGAGGTTGATGAGCATCCGCTGGCTCAACACCTGGCCTTCCGGATCGCCGGGCGGCGCCGGATCCACGGAGACCGAGTCGTACTCTCCCGCTCGCGCGACGCGGATGGCGCGCGTCTCGGAGCTGCCGAGGCCGGGCCCGGTCAGGTCGTTCGCGTCGCGGGCGACCGCGCGCAGCTGCAGGATGTCGCCGGGCTTGAGGCCCAGCGAATCCAGAGAGAGCCGCGCCTCGAGAGTGCTCTCGCTCCGGCCCCCGAGCTGCGTGCGCGCGAGCGTGGTGGAGCGGAAGGTGAAGTTCTCCTCCTGACCACTGCTCACGATCAGCTCGAAGCCCGCGTCGCGGAGACCGATGTCGTCGCGGAGCTGGGCGCGCAGCACGATCGCGCCCGACGCGACCCGCATCACGGTGTCGCGCTGCGGCAGCAGCAGCGTCACGACCGGCGGTGCATCGACGACCGGCGCGAGCACGACGAGTCGCTCCCGGCCAACCGAGGAGCGCAGCCGAACCAGCGCCGGTGCCGCCGGCATCGCGAATGTGAAGCTCCACTGTTTTCCGCGCGCCGCCACGACGCGCGCGCTCGAATCGATCGCGGCGCGAACGAGGCGTGCGTCACCGAGCCCGCTCAGCGTGACCGAGCTGCCCACGAGCGCATCGATGGTGGTGGGATCGTCGGCGCTGGTAGTCGGACGGCCGGCGTACGCCGGGGGCACGACGGTCGCGGAGATGCTCGCGAGCGGATCGGTCGTGGCTCCGCCTCCACGGTTCGTATTCGCCGCGGCGCTCTCCGACGATGCGCCGGCGCGATGGACCAGCGCCGGCCGCCAGACGAACAACGCCAGCGTCACGAGCACGGCGGCGACAGGCAGGATCAGTGAGCGTGCCAGACGTCGCCGAGCGTCGTCCCACCAGGGAAGCGCGAGGGCCGGCGCCTCGACGGCGATGGGCGCTCGATCGCCCGCGGCCGTGACGAGCGCGTACCGCAGCGAGGGATGCCGCTCCTCCACCCAGAGCGCCACGCGCTCGAGCGAGCGCGCCGGCCGCGCCCGCGACGCGAGCGCCAGCGCCACCGCCACACCACTACCGACCGACAACACGACGAACGCGTACGGCAGCGCCAGCGCGTGCATGACGACGATGGCGCCGAGCGTCACGGCCACGCCCACGAGCACAGCGCGCGCGATGAGCGCGCCCACGAGCACACGGCGCAGCGCGAGGAGGCGTTCGCGCGCGCTCATGCGAGCACCTGCCTCGCGCGAGCGCGCACCGCGAGCTCGCCGACCGCACAGATCAGCGCCAGGCCAAGCAGCCATGGCACAAGGGGTGTGGGGCGTTGCGCGTCCCCGCTGAGGGCGGCGCCGGATGCCGCCGCACCGCCTCCGCCGAGCCGAACGAGCGTGGCCGCGGGAGCGAGCGCGTTGGTTGTGCCA
>JBJMNM010000423.1:0-2621 GCA_045804305.1 Gemmatimonadaceae bacterium
CGCTCAGCTTCTCGAGCGGCTGCGGGCGTTGCGCAGCGGGATCGCGCGCGAGGACAAGGTGCCGGCGTACGTGGTGTTCCCCGACCGCACGCTGATGGAGATGGCCGTCCGCCGGCCCAAGTCGCCCTATGCGCTCGGCGAGATCAAGGGCGTGGGTCCGATGAAGATCGAGAAGTACGGCGATCGCTTTCTCGAGATCCTTCGCGCGGCCGACGAGACCGAGGCGGCGTAGCGTTCGCCGCCTCCCGTAGCGATGGCGGCTGCGTCATCGCTTCGGGATCATCCCGATCGTTCCCAGCCATTGCTCCGCCAACTGCGGCCACGCGGTGATCGGCTCGCTCGTCCGACGCAGGCCGAACGCGTGCCCACCCTTCGTGTAGAGGTGCATCTCCACGGGAACGCCGACCTTCCGCAGGGCCGCGTGATAGATGATGGAATTTTCGACCGGGTCCACCGGGTCGTTCTCCGCCTGGATGAGCAAGGTCGGCGGCGCACGGCGGGTGATCTGGAAGTCGGGGTTCGGCGTGAGGCCTCGTGACCGCGTCACGATGTGCCCCGGGTAGAGCGCGATGGCGAAGTCCGGGCGGCAGCTCGTCGTGTCGGCCGCGTCGACCGCCTTATAGACACGCCGCTCGAAATGCGTGCTCATCGCCGCGACCATGTGACCGCCGGCCGAGAAGCCGAGGATCCCGATCTTGTGCGGGTCGATGCGCCAGCGCGCGGCCTGGTGGCGCACCAGCCCCACCGTCCGCTGCGCGTCCTGGAGCGCCGTCAGGCAATCGCGATATGGCCCCGTCACCGCGCACGGCACGCGATACTTGGACAGCACGCAGGTGATGCCGCGGGCCGTCAGCCAGTCGCAGGCCTCCGTGCCTTCGAGGTCGATCGCGAGCACGTTGTACCCCCCGCCGGGGAAGACGACGACGGCTGCGCCCGTATTCATGCCCGCGGGCGAATAGACCGTCATCGTCGGCTGCGAGACCCGGTCGACGTAGACCCACGGCTTCCCGCCAACCAGCTTCGGGTGACCGGCGGTGTCCACCACCGTGCCGGACAGCTCTGGTCCGTCGACCGGCCGCGCGTCGGGCACCGCGCCCGGCCAGATGCGGATCTGCATGTGGCCTGGCGATGGCTGCCAAGCGGATTGTCCGGCCGCCAGCCCGGGCGCTCCCGCCGCGATCGCCAGCAATCCCAGGAGAGCCATCTCCACTCGATGTCGCATTGTCACCTGCGTGCAGAGAGCGTCTATTGCGGAGTATCGAGTGGGCGCTTGCTCCGCTGATAGAACTCGTTCTGAATCCGGAGACTTTCCTGGTCGGCCTTGACGGCCCGGATCGCCTGCACGATCGCGTTGATCCAGGTCTTCGCCTCGAACTCGCCGAGCTCGCGCGAGGCGACGGCGCCTTCACCAGCGTAGTGGTTCGGGAAGCGCGCGTACCACCAGATGCCCGTGTACAGTCCGTCCGGAAGCTTCAGGCGCCCCTGATCGGCACCCGATTCCTGCGACGCCCGGTCGAGATGCACGAGGTCGGGTCGGGCGATCATGCTCATCGATGTCTCGCTCTCACCGGCGTGCATGTCCGTCGCCGGGTTCGACCGGTGCTTCGGTTCGCCCGGCCCGCTGCGCGCCAGCCCCTGCACGTACACGACGTAGTCGTGCGGCGCCTCGAGCTGGGTCTGCGCGAAATACGGCAGGAGGCTGTTGTTGCCGCCGTGGCCATTCACGATGATGATCTTCCGGCAGCCATTGCGGGCCATCTCGTCCGTCGTCTCCTGCAGCAGCTGGAGCTGTAGTCCGCGGCTGTACGCGACGGTGCCGGGCTCGTGCTTCGCCTCGAAGATCTGGCCGAAGTAGTACTCGGGGAACACCACCGCGTATTCCTGCTGCGCGGCGTTGAGCGCGGCATACCGCACGTTGAGCAGGTCGTTGCCGAGCGGGAGGTGCGGCCCGTGCTTCTCCATGATGCCGAAGGGGAGCAGGCACGTGCCCTGCGCGCGCGCGATGGCATCACGGAAGTCGGCGGCGGTCAGCTCCTCCCAGTGGACCGAGAGCTGCCTTGGCGCTGCAGGTGCCTGCCCCCATGCGGTCGACGCGAAGAGTATGGCGATGGCAATCGATGACAATCTGCGCACGTGTCCCCCGCTGTTGGTGTGGGGCTGATTGTAACAGATAGTCGGACGGTTGCCAGCTCGGCCAGAGGAGGTGTTTACCGGCCGCATCGCGCCACCCCTCACCGCGGGCGGGTCACGACCTCCCGCACGCCGGGCCGATCCGCGCCGCCCCCCCAGCAGACGAGCCGTCCGGCGCTGGTGATGCCGCAGGTCTCCTCGCTCCCCGTTGCGATCGCGCGGAGGGTGCGATCCGCTGCGACGGCGACCGGACGCGTCGCGCAGGGGATGGTGCCGGTGCCGGCGTTGCAGCGCGAGAGCGACGCCGGATCGCCGATCTCCCCCGAGGCGCCGCGCCCCCAGCACCACGCACGGCCGTCGCTCGCGATCGCGCAGGCGTGACCCTCTCCCGCCGCGACGTCGGCGATCGCCACCCCGTCCGGAAAGGCCACCGCCGACGGGTCCGGATGCTGCGACATCGTGCCGTCCGCGGAGCCGATCCCGAGCTGGCC
>JBJMNM010000424.1:0-3279 GCA_045804305.1 Gemmatimonadaceae bacterium
GCGCACGACGTCGGGCAGCGCCGCGAGCTCGCGACGCGAATCCTTCGGTAGCGCCTGGAACAGCAGGTCCGTCGCTCGGCCGAGCGCGATCTCGGTGAGCATGGGCATGCCGAGCAGCGGTCGCGCCGGCGCCTTCACCCCCACGCCGGCAACGCGGGCAAGCCGAGCGCCCCAGCGACTCTTCCAGAAGGAGATCGAGAGCGACGCCGTCTTGGCGCTCAGCCGCAGCCGCACGAAGTCGCCGATGAGTGTCACGCTGGAGAGCGCGAGCGTCGAGAGCGAGACGGTGAGCCCTACGCCGAAGCGGGCCGCGGCGGTGAAATCCATGGGCGCCGCGCGCTGCATCAGCAGTGCGAAGGCGAGTCCGGAGACAACGGACCCGCCAAACAGCACCTTCATCCCCGTGAGCATCGACGACGACTGTTGGGAGCGCTCGTACTCGATTTCCTCGCTGCGCAGCAGGGCGTGCTCCTTGAGCGCGGAGTGCAGATCGTCGACCGCGTAGCCGTCGCGGAGCACGCGGCGGAGGCGCGTGACGAAGGGGAGGTAGCTGAGCGCACCCGCCGAGATGAGCGGCACGGGGAAGAGCCACGGGTTGCCGGACCTCGTCGCGATGAACACCCCGAGCATCGTGCTCCACATGGTGAAGATGGCGCGCGGCGCCGCTTCCCTTTCACCCTTGGCGATCCACACGCGCAGTGGGGCCGGGATCTCCTTGGCATGCTCGAATGCCTGGTCGATCGCCTCGGCGAACGACTCGGCGTTGCGGTAGCGGCGCAGCGGCTCCTTGGCGAGGCACTTGTCCACGGCCTGCGCGAGCCGCGCCGGCACCGCGCTCGCCGCGCTCGCGATGGACGGCGCGGGCACGGTGAGATGCTTCGTCACCACGTCGGCGGGCGACTCGCCTTCGAATGGCAGTCGTCCGGTGAGCGCGTAGAAACCGACGACGCCGAGTGAATACAGGTCGCTGCGGGCGTCGACCGGCTCGCCCACGGCCTGCTCGGGGCTCACGTAGTGCGCGTTGCCCATGACGCGTCCGTCCTCGGTCACGGCCGCGGCGTACATCGCGCTCGCGATGCCGAAGTCCATCACGATGGCGCGGTCGGTGCCGCGCTCGAGGACGATGTTCTCGGCGCTCACGTCGCGGTGGACGATGCCGGCCGCATGGGCGTACGCGAGCGCCCACGACACCTCGCGCAGCATGCGCGCCGCCTGCCCGGGAAGCAGAGGGCCGCGGGTGCGGATCCGCTCACCGAGCGTGATGCCGTCCACGTACGCCATCACGATGTAGACGAAGCCGCCGCGCTCGCCCATCGCATAGACGGGTACGATGTTCGGATGGGTCAGCCGCGCCGCGAGCTGAGCCTCGCCAAGAAAGGCGTCGCGCAACCCTGGCCGACTGGCGAGGGTAGGAGGAAGGACCTTGATCGCCACCGGACGGGCGAGACGGACTTCGCGCGCGAGGTACACCACGCCCATCCCACCCCGACCAATCTCTCGATCGAGGGAGTATTCGCCCGCAAGGGCGGCCTGCAGCGCGATGAAGTCGGCGTCGAGGTCGTGGGGCATGGGGCAAGGTAGGCCGGACGAACCCCGGCGCGCCAGCGTTCTCCACCCCGCCACCCCCCGCTAGATTGCAAGGCATGGCAGCGCCTCCCGCACCCGATCAGCCCGCAACCTACTTCCGGAAGGGATTCGGCCTGAAGGCCGACGTCCAGACCGACCTCGCCGCCGACTATAACGGCCGGGTGGTGGATGCCCTGCGCGAGCACGACTACACGCTCACGGTGGGCGACGTCACCATTCGCCTGGCGAAGGAGTTCGGCTTCTGCTACGGGGTGGAGCGCGCGGTCGAGTACGCCTACCAGACTCGCAAGAAGTTCCCCGACCGGCGGCTGCTCCTCGTGGGAGAGATCATCCACAACCCGCACGTGAACGACAAGCTCCGCGCGATGGGGATCGAGATTCTCGAACCGACAGCGTCGGGGGAGTTCGACTTCGGCGGCGTGCGTCCGGAAGACGTGGTGATCCTGCCGGCATTCGGCGTGACGATCGCCGCGTTCGAGGCGCTGCGCGCCATCGGCTGCGTGCTGGTGGACACGACCTGCGGCTCCGTGCTCAACGTGTGGAAGCGTGTGGAGAGCTACGCGCGCGATGGCTACACCGCGCTCATTCACGGGAAGCACTATCATGAGGAAACGCGCGCCACCGCGTCGCAGGTGATGAAGTACCCGAACGGGCATTACCTCGTGGTGCGCCAGATGGACGAGGCACGCGAGGTGTGCGACTACATCGAGGGACGCGGCAATCGCGACGCGTTCCTCGCGAAGTTCGCGGCCGCGGCGTCGCCGGGATTCGACCCGGACGTGCACCTCCGCCGGATCGGCGTGGCGAACCAGACGACGATGCTCGCCAAGGAGTCGTTGGCGATCGGCGAAGAGGTGGGGCAGGCGATGGCGAAGGCGCGCGGCGCCGACGCGCGTCGTGCGGACTTCCGCACCTTCGACACGATCTGCTCGGCGACGCAGGACCGGCAGGACGCGGTGCTCGCGCTGCTCGAGGAGCCGCTGGACGTGATGCTGGTCGTGGGCGGCTACAACTCGAGCAACACGATCTCGCTCGCCGCGATCTGCGCCGAACGGGTGCCGACGTACCACATCGCCGACCCGGAGTCGATCGACATCGAGCGCGGCACCATCCGCTACCGGCCGGCGGGGCTCCATCACCAGGAGCTCGAGCGCGAGGGGTGGATGCCGGTGAATGGGCCGGTGCGTGTCGGGATCACCGCGGGCGCGAGCACGCCGAACAACAAGATCGAGCAGGCGGTCAAGAAGATCTTCGCCGCGCGCGGCATCGCGTCCGACGCGATCGCCTGACGCGCTGCTGATCCACCGCGCGACCGCCGCACGATGTCCTACTCGCACTATGTCGCTCTCGGCGACGCCATGTCGTCGGACCTCTTCCCCGCGCTCGACGCCGGGGCGACCGAGGTCGCGGTCAACCTCGAGTTCAACGCGGCCGCGGGCGACGTCGCACCGCTCGGCGCCGCGTCGCTGCTCCATCGCAACGACGACGAGCGCTTTCCCGACGTCGCGGGTGAGGACCTCGCCACGCTGTACCCGGGCATCGCCTTCGCGAACCTGAGCGACGAGGGCGCGACCATTCCCGACGTCTTCAGCGAGCAGCTCGATCGCCTCGAGGAGCTGGTCGCGGACGTGCGCGGCGAGCAGGTGCTCGTGACGCTCACGGTCGGCACCAACGACCTCCTGCACGCGCTCA
>JBJMNM010000425.1:0-4270 GCA_045804305.1 Gemmatimonadaceae bacterium
CATCCACGTGTAGGCTTCGATCCCGTTCGGCGTGACCTTGATGGGGAGCACCGAGATGGCCGCGCCCGAGCTGCCGAACTTGGTCGCGAGGCCCGCCTTGAGCATGTCCATACCGCCGACGGCCCGCACCGCGTAGATCGCGAGAATGATCACCGCCGTCATCTTGATCACGAACTGTACGAGGTCGGTCCACAGCACGGCCCACATGCCGGCACCGGCCGAGTACGCGACGGTGATGATGAAGCAGATGCCCACCGCCAGGATGTCGCCGGAGATCTCGAAGCCGGCGACGTGAACGGGGCGAAGGCCCAGCGAGATGGTGAGGATCTTGATCATCGCGCGGGTGACCCACCCGAGGATGATCAGATTGATCGGCAGCGCGAGGTACAGCGCGCGGAATCCACGCAGTGCGGCAGCCGGCTTCCCGCTGTACCGCAGCTCCGCGAACTCCACGTCGGTCATCACGCCGGCGCGTCGCCACAGTCGGGCGAAGAAGAACACGGTGAGCATGCCGCTCATCAGCATGTTCCACCAGAGCCAGTTCCCCGCGACGCCGTTCGCGAACACGAGACCGGTGACGACGAGCGGCGTATCCGCCGCGAAGGTCGTGGCCACCATGCTGGCGCCGGCCAGCCACCAGCTCACGTTGCGGCCGGAGAGGAAGTACTCCTCGATGCTCTCGCCGCCCTTCTTCGTGAAGACCAGCCCGATGCCCATCGACAACGCGAAGTAGCCGAAGACGATCGCCCAGTCGATTGCCGAGAGATTCATGGACGCGGTGTGGAAGAGGGAGAGGCGGATGTGGCACGCGCCTCGAGAGCGTGCACCACGTCGGGATGCAGCGCCCGCATGGCGGCGTCGGCGACGGCGACGCGAACGGGACCGATCCTGCTGTGCTCGCGGGTGGGATTCACCCGGTTCGTGAGCAGGATGACGTACAGATCGTGCTGCGGCGCGACCCAGAACGACGTGCCGGTGAAGCCGGTGTGCCCGAACGCGGGACGCGTGATGAAGTGTCCCGCCGAGCTGTTCTCACCTGGCGTGTCCCAGCCCAGCGCGCGGCTGGAGAAGGTGGAATCCTGGACCGTGGTGAACTGCTTGATGGTGGCGGCGCCCGCGAGACGGCCCCCGTCGAGCGCGCCCCCGTTCAGATAGACGCGCGCCAGCCGCTCGAGGTCATGCGCGGTGCTGAACAGCCCCGCATGGGCGGACACGCCGCCCAGCGCCGCCGCGTTCTCGTCGTGCACTTCGCCGCGCACGTGGCGACCACGCCACGGGTCCTTCTCCGTTGGTGCGATGCGTGCGAGCAGCGAGGAATCCGGCCGGTAGCGGGTGTCGCGCATGCCGAGCGGGTCGAACACATGACGCGCGAGGTAGGCGTCGAGCGGTTCGCCGCTCACCCGCTCGACGATCTTGCCGAGCAGAATCGCGCCGATATCGCTGTAGACCATCCGCGCGCCCGGCGTCGTGTCCAGCGGCGTGGTGAAGAAGAGCCGCAACGTGGAGTCCGGCGACACGTTCAGCTTGAAGTACTGCTTGAATGCGGGCAGCCCGGAGCGGTGGGTGATGAGATCGCGCACGGTCACCCGATCCTTGCCGGGGCCGGTCCACTCGGGCAGGTAGCGCTGCACGGGGGCGTCCAGGTCGACCCGGCCGCTCTCCACGAGCTGCATCATCGCCGAGGTCATCCCGACGACCTTCGTGAGCGAGGCGATGTCCCAGAGCGTCCGCACGGTCGGCGCGGGTGACGGCGCCCAGTCGAGGTGGCCTGCGGTGACGGTCACGAGAGGCCCCGCGTGCGTTCCGATCACGGCGATGGCCCCCGGAAAGGCGCTGTCCGCGACGCCGCGATTCAGGATCGCCTGCAGCGTGTCGCGGAGCGCGGCCTGCGCCGATGCAGCAACGCCGACTCGCTGGCGATTCGTCGACCGGGCGGGCTTGTGAGCGCGTCGGGGCGACTGGGCGCCGACCGGCCAGGGTAGTGCGCCGGCGAGCGCGAGCAGCGACGCCAGCAGGGTCCGATGTGAGCGGCGAGGCATTGGCGGCGAGGTGGAGAAGGTGATGGCGTTAGTATATCCCGCGCCGCTCCGCCACGGAATGACGAAGCGGCTCCGCGAGAGGTAGCGCCGCCCGCGCTGCATCGGTAACGTCCAGTGGCGGACGCGGCGGCGCGCATGTGTCTTGCACGGCCGCACGGCATTCGCTGGACCATCTTTCGATCCCGACCGAGGAGTCGCTTCAATCATGACATCAGTGTTGAGGACAACGGTACTCGCGCTCGCGCTCAGTGTGTCCGCCGCGTGCGGGCAGCGACAGGTCGAAGTGCGGACCGCGCCGACCACGACGACCGGCGAGCAGACGGTGCAGATCACCAACAATCTCAGCCAGGCCGTCAACGTGTACGTCACGACGCCGGCGCGGGGCGAGCTGTTCCTGCGGCAGATCCCCGCGAACACGGTCGAGAAGGTGCCGGTGCCCGGCGTGCAGTCCGGCACCAGCGTGACGTTCAAGGCGGTGACGGTCGACGGCTCGCGGACCTATCAGAGTCGCAATGCGCCGCTGAGCGGCACGTTCGTCTGGGGCGTGCCCTGATCGGGCGTCGTTCGGTTGGTTGCTGGACTGTGGCACCCCGAATAGCTTTTACGGGCCGGAGGGCGTCCTCCGGCCCGTTCGCCATTCCTTCCATCGTCACCGCCGCTCGACCGTCCGGCCGAGGGACCTCCGTGCGCCTCGGAGCCGCATGAAGATTTTGCCCGACTGGATCAAAAACGGTTACCTGCGGCTCATCGACCCGGTGGCGAACTGGTTGGTGAAGCGCAATGTGCACCCCAACACGATCACGGTGTTCGGCACGCTGTGTACCGTGATCGGCGGCATCATCTACGGCACGGGCCACATCCGCACGGGCGGATTCTTCCTCGGCGTGACTGCCCTGTTCGACGTGCTGGACGGCACGGTGGCGCGGCGCGCGAACAAGAGCTCCACCTTCGGGGCCTTTCTCGACTCCACGCTCGATCGGCTCGCGGACGGCTTCGTGCTCGGCGGACTCGCCGTCTTCTACGCGACCAGCGGCATTCACGGCAGCGTCCCGCTCATGATCACTGCGCTGCTGGGGCTGGTGGGCGCATTTCTCACCTCCTACACCCGGGCCCGTGCCGAGGCGCTCGGCCTCGACGCGAAAGTGGGCCTGCTGCAACGCCCCGAGCGTGTCGTGCTCCTCTCCGCCCCGCAGGCGCTGTTCGGCCTCGTGCTCGACGGATGGGTGCTCGCCATCATCATCGTCATTCTGACCGTTACGGCCTGGATCACCGTGATCCAGCGCGTGGCGTACGTGTACACGGCCACCACGCGAGCGGACGAAGCGGAAGCGCGCACGGAAAGCGAGGCCCGGCCTCGCTTCTGGTCGCGCAAGCCGGTCGCCGCGCCCTCTGCTCACAGGAGAATAGGTTCGTGAAAGGTTCTGCCAAAGACGCACCGACCACCCCCAAGCCCGCCACGGGCCGACTCGGCATCATCACTCCCGGGCTTGGTGCCGTTGCGACCACGTTCATGGCGGGCGTGGAGAGCATCCGCCGCGGAAAGAGCAAGCCCATTGGCTCCCTCACGCAGACGGCGACGATCCGCCTCGGCAAGCGGACGGAGAATCGCTCGCCGCTGATCAAGGATTTCGTTCCGCTCGCGGATCTCAAGGACATCGTCTTCGGCGCCTGGGACCCCATTCCGGACGACGCGTACACGGCCGCGAAGAAGGCCGGCGTGCTCGAGGACAAGGACCTCGAGCCGATCGCCGACTTCCTCAAGTCCATCAAGCCGATGTCGGCGGTGTTCGAGAACAAGTACGTCACGCGCATCAACGGCAAGAACGTCAAGAAGGGCAAGACGAAACGCGATCTCGCCGAGCAGCTCCGCCAGGACATCCGCGACTTCAAGGCGAAGAACAAGTGCGATCGCGTGGTGATCGTGTGGTGCGCGTCCACCGAGATCTTCATCAAGCCCGGCCCCCAGCACGCCACGCTCGAGCAGTTCGAGCGCGCGATGGAGAACAACGACGAGGCGATCGCTCCCTCGATGCTCTACGCGTACGCGGCGATCATGGAAGGCGTGCCCTTCTGCAACGGCGCGCCCAACCTCTCGGTCGACCTGCCGGCGCTGGTACAGCTCGCGAACGAGCGCGGCGTACCGGTTTCGGGCAAGGACTTCAAGACCGGTCAGACCTGGTTGAAGACCGTCATCGCGCCTGGCCTCAAGGCGCGCATGCTCGGCCTCGCCG
>JBJMNM010000426.1:0-7939 GCA_045804305.1 Gemmatimonadaceae bacterium
AAGCGATAAGCCCGGAAGCCAGTGCAGGGACGCCGTAGGCTATAAGCCTCAAGCGATAAGCTTCTCGCCGATCGCGGGTGCGAACGAGATCGCGACACTTGGGCACGTTGGTGACGAACGGCGGAGCTATACCGCGATGACGCCGTTCCGTCACGTGTCAGCCCAAGTATCGCGATGCGCTTCGGTAGAGCGATCCGCGAAGGCTTGTTGCTCCACAGCTTGTGACTTGCGGCGTTTTCTGCCCTCGCTTCCGGGCTTATTGCTCGACGCTGCGCCAAGCGATCACAGATAGCGCAGGATCCCCTCCGGCCGCCTCGCGCGCAGCACGGCAAACCACCTGCACGGCGCGTACAGCGCCACGACGACCAGCAGCCATACGAGGTACAGCCGCCCCAACCCCCACTGGTAGCCGTCGGGCGGCGGGCCGACCGCCACGGGGTGGTTGCCGATCAGCCAGCCGCCGCCGCCGTCCTGACGTGACCACGAGAGTAGCAACGCGGTGACGTGAATGAGCGGGATGTGCAGCAGGTAGAAGAAAAGCGGCACCCTCCCGAACACCGCGAGCGCCGTGGCCAATCGCCCGCGCGCCCGCTCGAGGAGCGGGAGGAGCAGGAGCATCGGCCCCAGCGTCATGAGCAGAAAAGACAGCGACGCCGGATATTTCGCCGTGTTGAGGAATCGGATCCAGCTCGGTGCCATGTTGCGCGCGCCGTCGGGCGCGCGGCTCCACGGACGCGGATCACCATATACGTCGGTGCCGCGCAGCACGAGGAATGCGATCACCGCGCTCGCTCCCAGCGCGATGCAGATCCGGTCGCGCCGGCTCGGCTCCATGCGCATCACCGCGCCGAATGCGTAGCCGGCCGCCATGACGCCGATCCACGGGATGATCGAGTAGAGCAGGATCAGCGGCGCATCGCTCGTGATCGGACCCCCGAAATAGAGCACGTTCCAGAGCCAGGGACCCTGCCCGGCGGCAATGCGTGGATCGCTCTGCGCGACGAGCGGCATGACCGCGTTGTGCAGCGCAATGACCGCGACGCCGACGCCGGCGATCACGGAGAGCGGGAGAAACACGAGCGCCGACATGAGCACCATGCACCAACCGAGCGACCAGATCACGCCGCCGAGCACGTAATGCGCGTAGTCGAAGTTGAAGGTCCAGGCGAAGCGGATCACGGTCAGCTCGAGCAGCACGAGCCACAGCCCGCGCACCAGCAGCCATCGCGCGAGCGCGGGCCTGTTCTCGATCTGGCGACCGTACAGGTAGGCACCGGTGCCGGCGAGAAAGAAGAAGGCCGGCGCGCAGAAGTTCGTGATCCAGCGCGTGAAGAACAGCGCGGGTGTCGGACCGCCAGCGGGCACGCCGGCGTACACCCGAACGTGGTCCAGCGCCATCAGTACCATCACCACCCCGCGCGCCACGTCGATCGAGCGGATGCGCTCGCGCCGGCGACCGGTATCGCTTTGCGCGGCGACGAGGGACGACTCGGGCTGGTACGCGAAGCGTGTCGAAGCCGTGCGAGGCTGCGGTAGCATGTCGATTCCTCCCTCCGCGATGGTGCCGAAGCTGCAGTTTCCAGGTCGTGGGTGCAAGCCCACCAGGACGGACCGTCCAACACGAGCAGTCATGCGTTATCATCCCGTATCCTGACTCGCGAGGATTCTGGTGAACCAGTCGTCGTACGCCGCCGCATCAGCGGCGGCGGAGGTGGCCGCGTCATTCTACGCTCGGCACGGCGCCGATCCGGCCCGCGGCGGACCAGGCGCGCGCTGCATCCCCAACGCCGCCGCGATCAGGGCGATCGTCGACGCGGCGTTCTGGGCCAGCCTGCGACAGGAGGAGGGGCGCTTTCCACGGATCTCGCTCGCGTATCTATCTCCCGACCGCGCGGGACAACCGGCGATGTTCGCTCGCGCGCTCGCCCTGGATACGGAGCCACTCACCCGCCTCGCACCGGCCGTGGAGCGGCCCGGTGTGCACCTCGGCGTGTGGCCGGAGGACGGCCAGCTGCGCGTCTGGGGCGCGACGCGCACCCTTCCCGATCTCTGTCTCGTGCTCGAGGTGATCGAGCCGGGACTCCTGGTCCTCAAGTACAGTCGCGGCGACGAGTACGGAAAGTTCGGCAACATCGCCGTGCTGCGAGGCGATCGCGTGCGCGTGATCGACGACCGATGTGCCAGCCTCACCAACGGACCGCCCCTCCTCGTCGCCCTGCTCGACCTCGAGGCGCAGGACTCCTGGGCCGACGACGCCAACGGCTTCGTGCAGATCGCCGTCTCCATGCGCCGGCATGCCCGCGGCGGCTCGCTGCTCATCGTCCCCGATGGATCGCAACGCTGGCGCGAGTCGATCATCCAGCCGATCAGCTACGAGATCTCGCCATCGTTCACCAGGCTCGCCGAACTGCTGCGCCTGCCGGTGACCGAGCGCGGGCGCGCGGGGGGACGAGACGGCGTGCCACGTCTCGTGGACATGATCGCCGGCTTCACGGCCGTCGACGGGGCCGCGGTCATGACCGACGAGTACGACCTGCTCGCCTTCGGAGCCAAGATCGGCCGCCGCGAGGGAATGGGTGCGGCCGAGCAGGTCGTCGTCACCGAGCCCGTGCTCGACGACGTGCCCACGATCGTACCGACCACGCAGCTCGGCGGCACGCGGCATCTGTCGGCGGCGCAGTTCGTCCACGACCAGCACGACGCGCTCGCATTGGTGGCGTCGCAGGACGGCCGCTTCACCGCCTTTGCCTGGTCGCCGTCGGAGCAGATCGTCCACGCGCACCGCATCGAAACGCTCTTGTTCTGAGGCTCCATGCTCTTCGTCGACAACCGCGGCATCACCGATGCGCGCGTCAACCTCGCCCTCGAGGAATACGTCTTTCGTCACAAGCCGTCGGACGAGGACGTGCTCCTCTTCTACGTCAACGAGCGCGCGATCATCATCGGTCGCAACCAGAACACCATCGAGGAGATCGACGGCGACGTCGTGGCCGCGCGCGAGATTCAGGTGGTGCGACGGGTGTCCGGCGGCGGCGCCGTGTATCACGACGCGGGCAATCTGAACTTCAGCTTCATGACGACGGACGTGCAGGCCCGCTTCAACCGCTACGACCAGTTCACTCGGCCCGTCATCGAGGTGCTGCATCAGCTCGGCGTGCCGGCCGAGCTGGGAGGGCGTAACGACATCCTCGCCGGTGGGCGCAAGATCTCGGGCAACGCGCAGTTCGCGTCGCCGACGCGGATGTTCAGCCACGGCACCCTGCTCCTCGATTCCGACCTCGACGCCGTCACGGCCGCGCTCAAGCCGAAGCCCGGCAAGGTGGAGAGCAAGGGCGTGAAGAGCATCCGCAGCCGCGTGGCCAACATCAGCGAGTTCCTGCGCGAGCCGTTGGACGTGCGCGAGCTACGCGACCGCATTCTCGATTCCCTCTTCGCCACCAGCGACGTGTCGCGGATTCCACAGATCCCCCTCGACGACGCCGACTGGGCGGCGGTGCATCAGCTCGTCGACTCGAGATACGGCGCCTGGTCGTGGAACTACGGCGAGAATCCTCCGAGCAACGTACAGCGTGCGAAGCGCTTCCCTGCCGGCGAGATCGACGTCCGCCTCCACGTGCAGGCCGGCCGCATCGCGTCGGCGCGGATCTTCGGCGACTTCATGGGTCGATTGGACGTCAGCGACGTCGAGAAGCGGCTGGTTGGATTGCCGTTCGAGCGCGCGGCGATCGATCGGGCGCTAGGCGACGTTGAGATCTCCGACTACGTGGGACCGGTAGAGCGGGAGGATGTGCTGGAGCTGTTGAGTCCCTGAGGATGATCTCGTCCCGTGCAAGCAGGATCTGTTTCTCGACGCCGATCGGTCAGTTCCGCGCCGGCTCGAGCTCCAACTGAATGGCCCGCCACTTCCCCTGCCGGAAGCGCAGCACGCTCAGCACGCACCGCGTCGCGTGCCCGAGCAGGATCGCCAGCCAGATGTCGGTCGCCACCAGGCCGCGCGTCGCGGACAGCACGGCGCACAGGCCGAGCGGGACACCGATCTGCGAGATGATCGAGATGTAGAGCGGTGAGCGCGTGTCGCCGGTGCCCTGCAGCCCGCCGGTGAAGGTCAGCGCCACGGTCACGAACATCCCCGAAAGGCTCAGGAAGGCGAGAAGCTGCTTCCCGATGGCGAGGACGACGGGATCGTGCATCCCGAACAAGGCGAGCAGACGCTCGGGGATCAGGAGAAAGAGGGAGCCGACGAACGCCGCCAGCACGACGCCGATCCAGGCTGCCACGTGCACCCCCTGCACCGATCGATCGGGCCGACCGGCGCCGAGGTTCTGGCCCGCGACCGTGGCCGCGGCACCCATCAGCCCGACCGACGTCCACGTGATCAGCGAGAACAGCTCGGTGTAGCCGATGGCGTACGCGGCCTGTGCCTGCGCGCTGTGCTCCAGCGAGCCAATGAACCGCAGCAGCAGCACGCCGCCGACGTTCATCGCGATGCCCTGTACCCCCGTCGGCAACCCGAAGCGAAACAGGGCGCGGATGATCGTCCAGTCCGGCCGCCAGCTCATCCCTCGATGCCAGGTCACGACCAGGCGGCCCGAGAAGAGGAGATATATGCCATAGACGGTCACGATCGCCCCGGCCAGCGCGGCCCCGATGGCTGCACCGGCGGTGCGAAAGGCCGGAATCGGCCCGAGACCGCGGATGAAAATCACGTTGAGCGCGACGTTCAGGACGGTCATCAGCAGCCCGAGCCGCAGCGGTGTCCGGGCATCGCCGGCCGCGCGCAACGCCGTGCCGATCATGAAGAACAGCATCATCCCGAAGCTGAACACGAACATGATCCGCAGATACGGCAGCGCCTCGGCGCGCACCTCGGCCGACGCGTTCACCAGGCGGAGCAGCCACGGCGCCACGAACCACCCGAGCGGCGCGAGGATGCCGACGCACAGCGCGAACGAGGCGATGAATGCCTGATACACCGTGCGATTCACCTTCTCGGGCTCGTTGGCGCCCGCGAACCGGGCGACGAGCACGCTCATCCCGGTGAACAGCGACATCAGGAACACGATGACGACGATGAAGATCTGGAGCGACACGCCCATGGCCGCGTTCCCGGTGTAGCCGACGAAGCGGCCCACCAGCGCATGATCCACGATGCCCTGGAACCCGTTGATCACGTTCTGGATCATCGTGGGCCACGCGAGCGCCCAGACGGCCACGCCGATAGGGCCGTCCACGATCGCGCGGTCGAACGATTTTCCGGTACGTGGGAGAGTGGTCACGGTCAGGCGGTCAGGTGGTCAGGTGGTCAGGTGGTCAGGTGGTCAGGTGGTCAGGTGGTGATTGTCATGCCGCACGAGCGCAGCGAGTGTCGGGATCCAGCGTCCTCTCCCGGTGGCCAGGATTGGTGCAAGGATAGTAGATCCCGACACTCGCTCGCTACGCTCTCTCGTGCGGGATGACAATCATCGCCTCAGCGCAATACCGCCCGACCGGTCCTAGTTCGTCGTCAGCACCGTCCGGATCGCGCCGAGGGACGGAGTGAAGAGTGAGAGCTGCACCGGATCGCCGAACACGGCGTCGAAGTCGCTCAGGGTGAAGGCGCGGGCCAGCCGCGCCGCGAAGGTATCACGCAGGACGCGGACGTAGTGCTCCACGTCATAATCGCGAGGGTCGACCGCATCCACGCCACCCTCGTCGGGGTCGGGCACTACGCCGCCGCTTCCCGACTCGGTTCGATACACGCGCACGCGCTCGCCGACGCGCCAGGCGTGTCGACCGCTTGCGAGCATCGCCTCGTACGACAGCTCGCGGCGTTTGTCCCGGATGGCGAGGTACTGCTCCGGCGTTTTCGTCAGCCGGACGCGCGACGACACGTCGTGCGTCGGCAGCGCTCGACGCCTGAGCGCGGTCACGGTCTCCACGTAGAGCTCGCGTACGCCCATGATGGCCCCCACGAGCAGACGCCGGAGCGCGCGACGCAGGAACGCGTCGCCGAACGGCTCGGCGCGGCTCGAGCGGAACGCCACCCCGCGCAGCACGAGTGTGTCGTCATAGCCGAGGAGCGCGTAGTTCTTCGGTTCGTGGGAGAGCATGGCCGCATAGCGCCCGTCGAACTCGAGGTGCACCAGCGGCGGCAGCATTGCCGCTACCCCCGCGACGACCGCCCGCTCCTCGGTCTCCGTCCAATGCTCCGGCACCGAGAAGTACACGCCGTCCGTGTCCGCCTCGAGCAAGGTCACTCCGCGTGCCGCCAGCTCGCGGCACATCGTGTCGAGCAGCTCCCGACCACGGCGCGTCACCTCGTTCGCCGCGTGCACGTCGGCGAACCGCGTGAGGCTGCCACCGGCCGCGAGGTAGCCGTACGCCGAGTTCACCACGAGCTTCATCGCCGCCGACATCGCCTCGTGCGTATGCCGCTCGGCCGAGCCGGCCGGCGCCGCGCGGGCGCGGGCCTTGGCCTCGAGCCGCTGCTCCACGAGCCGGTCGACCAGCGCGAGCAGCGCACCGAGCCGGTCGCGCTCCGGGCCGATGCGATAGGACCGCATCAGCGATGGATACAGGCTCGCCACGTCGGCTTTCACCACGCGCTGTGCCACGCCCGCGGCGAAGAGATGCAGCGCGGCGCCGCTGTGAGCGGTCCCGTCACTCTCCGCGTGTGCCGGAAGCGCCGCGCCGGCGCGCAGGTACGCGCGCACCAGCAGCGGGTCGATCACACCGGTGGCCGCGCCGGCGTCGGCGAGCCGCTCGTACCTGCGCGGCGCCATCCGCGCGAGCGCGAACGCCGCGCCACCCATGACCCTCGCCAAGCCTGCGACTTCCTCCACGTCGTCCGTCGCGTATCGACGTACGCGGTCAGGATCGGTGCGGTACACGTTGTAGATCTCGGCGCCGGGGATGTACTCGCGATCGGGCCGCGCGAGGCCGAGATGCCGTGCGACGGCCTTGAGACCATGGCCCGGCAGCTCGCGCGCCGACCAGTCGTACCGGCGAACGGCGTCGAGCGTGTCGATCAGCTCGCGGCCGGGCGCCACGAATCGCACGCGCCGCTCGTCGTCGCCCGAGCCGATGGCCATGCCGCGGCGCGCGGGACGCTGCCGCAGGCCCGCTCCGCCGATCCGTCCCATCGCCACCGCTACACGCAGCAGCCGCGCGCGCCGGTCGAGAAAGGGGAGATCGAAGCCATGCAGGTTGTGGTTCTCGATCGAGTCGGGGTCCGCGGCCGTGATGGTCGCCAGCAGGCGGCGAATCAGATCCGCCTCGGCGACGTCTCCCTCGCCTCGTGCCTCGAGCACGTCGGTGCTGCCGTTGGGAAACCGGATGGACACCATGAAGATCCGGTTACGCTCCGGATCCAGCCCGGTCGTCTCGAGGTCGAACTGCAGACGGTGTAGCTGGTCGAACGACAGGTCGCGAAAGTAGGTCCGCCCGGTCGCCACGAGATACTGCTCCTCGGGCGGGAGGGCGAGCAGCGTCTCGGAGCCCAGCTCGCGCAGGTTGCCCACCGGCCGCCCGAGCCGGCGAGACGCGCCATCGAGCAATGCCGACGTGAGCGTTCGCCCATCGTCGGCCGCGACGAGAAAGCGAAGACCGTCGTCGCCGTCGAGCTCGCGAAAGGTCACACGCGCCGAGCTGCCCTCGGGCCCGAGCTCGGCGCCGAGATGCCGGAGATCGTCGAGACGATCGAGCAGCAGCCAGGGGCGGAAGCGCTCGTCGTCTCGCACCAGCTCGTCCGTGGCGGCGATACGGCGCCAGACGGTAGCGTGCCCATCCTGCTCTGCCCACACGGAGACGATTCCGGGCGTGGGATCCCAGCCCCAGAGCCACTCGTCTCCCTGACTCATTGCTCGCTCGGTGCAGAGGGCATCGCGGAATATATCTGGCGCGGGCCCCCGGGGCGGGGTATATCGCTCGGCGACGCGATGGCGCGTCGAGGACCGCCACC
>JBJMNM010000427.1:0-5487 GCA_045804305.1 Gemmatimonadaceae bacterium
CATCGTGCGCCGGATCCCTCTCCCCGCCCACGAGGCGCTCGCCGCGGTCTCGTCCTTTGCGATGGGGCGCGATGGCACGCTCTGGATCGGTACGGAGGGCGCTGGACTCTTCCGATTCGACGGAAGGGTGCTTACCCGGCTTTCGCATCGGGATGGCCTCTCCGACGATCGAGTCATCGACGTCATCGTCGATCATGACGGCAACATCTGGGTCGCGACTCGCGACGGGTTGAATCGGTTGCGGCCTGCCGCGTTCGAGTCGTACACGTCAGGCACGGGCCTTCCCACGGACTTGCCCGGCGCAGTCCTCCGAGACCGCACGGGCGCGGTATGGCTCGCACCGCCAACCGGGGGACTGTTCTTCGGCGGGATGTCGAACGGCAGAGCGGCCTTCACCGCGGCGGAGACAGTGAGCCGTTCTGATCGAGTCACCGCGCTGGCACCAGGGCGGGGAGGTAGCGTGTGGGCGGGCCGGCTTCGCGGCTCCGTGACTCGCTTCGTGGGCGGTCATGCCATGCCGTCGCCCTTGATCGGTGCGCTGCCCCCGGTTACCGACATCCTCGAGGAGTCGAACGGTACCCTTTGGATCGGAACGTGGCACGGACTGTATCAGGTGAGCGGCGGAGTGCTGCGGATCCGCACGGCAAAAGATGGCCTGTCCGATGACGCCGTGCATCGCCTGCTCAGGGATTCCAGTGGCACGATCTGGGTCGCAACACAGAGCGGTGTCGCGCGCGCGATACCGAGCGAAGACCGATTCACTCCGGTGGCCGTGCCTGATGGAGGCGCGATTCGGGCGGCCGTGCTGTTCGAGGCTCCCGTCGGCACGATCTGGCTAGGTTCCGCGTCCGGACTGGCGAGAATCGCCGGTGGACGACCGGCGCTGATCACGACGAGGCAGGGCCTTCCCGAGAATTGGGTGGGGGCAGCCGAGCGCGACTCCAATGGTGGTCTGTACCTCGGCCAACTCGGCGGGCTGACACGCGTGGCCCTGCGGGATCTCATCGCCATGGCCGACGGACGTGTGGGGTCGCTCACGACGGTCGCGAGCTATCCGTTGCTCGACGGTCTGCCCGGCGGTGATCCGACGGCGTGGCCGCATCCGTGGTCGTTCTCGGACGGACGCGGCAGGCTCTGGTTCGCGATGGCGCACGGTGTGTCGATGGTGGATCCGGCGCGGCTTCCCCGCACGGCGCGAGCGCCACTCGTCACAATCGAGCAGCTCCTGGTCGACGGCTCTCGAGTGCCGACGAGCGGATCGCCGGCGATCGGTCCCGAGGCGCAGCGTGTCGAGGTGCAGTACACTGGGGTGGACCTGTCCGACGGGCCGGGGGTGCGGTTCCGATATCGACTCGACGGCTTCGACACGACATGGGTCGACGCGGGCCCACAGCGCGCGGCGTCGTACACGCGCCTTGGCGCCGGGAGCTACCGATTCCGAGTCGCCGCCAGGGCGGGGAATGGAGGATGGAGCCCCGCCGAGGCGAGGACGGAGTTCCGCGTGCTCGCGCCGGCGTACCGCCGGCCCTGGTTCCTCGGCCTCGCTGCTTTCGGCGCGGCGCTGCTGCTATGGAGCGCCGACCATGCGCGACTGCGCACCCGGTCGGCCGCGATCCACGCGGAGCGCACGCGCATGGCGCGCGAGATCCATGATTCGCTGCTCCAGGGATTCGGTGGAATCGCGCTACAGCTGCACGCCGCGTCCGCGCGCCTGGCCCTGAGCCCCGAACAGCAGCCCTTGATCGATCGGGTGCTGGCCGTCATCGACCGCACGCTGACGCAGGCGCGGTCCACCGTCTGGGAGATGCGACTGGACGATACTGGCGCGACCGACCTGTCCTTCGAGTGTGCGGCAGCCGCGGATCGCATTCTCGCCGACGCCGACACGACGGTGCGCGTCGTTCAGCACGGCCGCACCCGCCGGCTTTCACCCGAGGGGCGTGCCGCATGCCTGCGCATCACGGAGGAGGCGCTCACCAACGTCAGGAAGCACGCCCAGGCGAGCGAGGTCATCGTCGGGTTCGACTATAGCTGGCGCAGGCTGCGCCTCACCGTAACGGACAATGGAAAGGGCGACGAGCTGTCGCTCGACCGCCCACGGCCAGGCCACTGGGGGCTCGTCGGCATGCAGGAGCGCGCAACCCAGATGGGCGGGCGGCTGTTTCTCGAAAGCAAGCCGGGCATCGGAACCACCCTGGCCGTCGAGGCCCGGTACGCGCGAGGCATCTTCACCTGGCCCGAGCCACGCGATCCGCAAGACTAACCGATAGTTGTATTGTCCCGAGCGTCGCGGCGGGCGACCATTCGCCATGACATCCGTCATCCGGGTCATGGTAGTCGATGATCATCCGATCTATCGAGACGGCCTCGCGGCGTTGCTGGCGTTGCATGACGACCTGGCGCTCGTGGCCGAAGCGGCGAACGGGCTCGAAGCGATCGCGCAGTTCAGAGTACACCGGCCGGATGTCACCCTCATGGATCTCAGCATGCCGGAGTTGGGCGGCGCCGCGGCGATCGAGGCGATCACCGAGGAGTTCGCCGACGCCCGCATCATCGCGCTCACGACCTATCAGGGCGACGCCGACATCTTCCGCGCGCTCGAGGCGGGTGCGCGCGGCTATCTGTTGAAGGACGTGATTCGCAACGAGTTGGCGGAGGCCATCCGCGTCGTGCATCGCGGGCACCAGGCCCTCCCCGCGATCGTCGCGCAGCGACTGGCCACGTTCACGCCACGAGTCGATCTCACCTCGCGGGAGCTGGAAGTGCTCGAGCTCGTGGCCAAGGGCCTGCGCAACAGGGACATCGCCGAAGCGATCGGGCGCACCGAGGCGACGGTGAAGGTGCACCTCGTGCACATCGTCAGGAAGCTTGGGGTACGGGATCGCACGGAGGCGATCACCGTCGCGCTGCGGCGCGGCATCATCCACCTCCCGTGACGGCAGAATAGCCAGACGGAGTAGAGATAGACTCGTCTGGTGATGGATTCGGCGACGGACCGAGGGTCGTATTCTCGGTCCATGAAAACACTCCTCCTCGCGGGCATGATGGTGACGGCGCTCTGCGCCGTTGCGCCTGGCGTGCGTCCCGCCGCCGCCCAATCCCTCAGTTTTCCCTCCAGCTTTCACACGCAACGCATCACGACCAACGGCACGACGCTTCACGTACGGGTCGGTGGGAGCGGCCCGCCGGTCGTGCTCATTCACGGCTACGGTGAGACCGGCGACATGTGGCCCGCCCTCGCCGCGAAGCTCGTCGTCGACCATCGCGTGATTGTGCCCGACCTCCGCGGTATGGGGCTGTCAGCACGCCCCAACGCGGCGTATGACAAGAAGACGCAGGGTCGCGACATCGCCGGCATGCTCGACGCACTCGGCATCGACCGCGTCGATCTCGTGACGCATGACATCGGCAACATGGTCGGCTACGCGTTCGCCGCGGAATATCGCGACCGAGTCGGGCGCTTCGTGTTGATTGACGCCCCGCTGCCCGGCGTCGGTCCGTGGGACGACATCATCAAGAGCCACGCGCTGTGGCACTTCTCCTTCTGGGGCGCGGACGCCGAGCGGCTCGTGGCTGGCCGGGAGCGCATCTACCTGGATCGGTTCTGGAACGAGTTCTCCGCCGACCCCAAGTCATTTCGCGAGAACGAGCGAGCGCACTACGCCGCCCTTTACGCCAGGCCCGGCGGCATGCACGCGGGATTCTCGCAGTTCCAGGCGTTCGATCAGGACGCATTGGACAACAAGGCATTCGTCGCGCAGGGGAAGCTCACCATCCCCGTGCTCGCGATCGGTGGCGAGCAATCGTTCGGACCGATGATGGCGACCGTCATGCGCTTCGCCGCCACCAATGTGACCGAGGGGATCGTGCCCCATTCGGGACACTGGATCATGGAGGAGAATCCGTACGCGACGATCGCCCTCGTGCTGCCATTCCTGACGAAGGGAGGTGCACAATGACACCTGTGCTTCGCCGATGGATGAGCGCGGCGCTTCGCCTCATGCGCGTGGCATGCGCCGCTGCGCTCGCCCTTGCAGGCAGCGGGTACGCAGTCGCCGAAGCGCAGAATACCGTGGAGATACGCATGGCGCCGGCGTCCTTCGACTTCAGCGGGGCGGCGGTCGCCGGGGCCGGGACTTCGGGACTGGCGGGCATTCGCACGATCGTGCTGAAGGGCGATCCGACCAAACCCGGTCTGTACACGATACTGCTACGGGTGCCGGCGCACACGAGGATTGCCGCCCACCGGCATCCCGACGACCGCATCGCCACTGTGGTCGCGGGCACCTGGTATTTCGGCTATGGGCACACGGCCGACACTACAGCATTGCGTGCGCTGCCGCCTGGAAGCTTCTACACCGAGCCGCCGAACGAGGATCACTTCGCCGAAACGCGCGACACCGAGGTAATGGTGCAGATCACAGGGGTCGGACCTACGGGCACGGTCTACGTGAGCACGAAGAACGATCCTCGCCCCTGAACCCGGCGCGCCGTCCCGCGCGCAGACGGCGCTCGACGATGAACCTTGCGTTCAACTCTCTCTCACACCTGTCCGGAATCCACCCATGAACAGCAGCGAAGCGACAGAAGCCGATACCATCGTCCTGATCCACGGTCTCTGGATGACCTCACTCAGCTGGGAAAAGTGGACGGCGCACTACCAGCAGCGAGGGTACAAGGTGATCGCCCGAAGCTGGCCGGGGCTCGACGGTGATATCGACGAGCTTCGGCGCGATCCTTCCGCCATCGCCGGCCTGGGCATCACCGAGATCGTCGATCACTATGAGGCCGTCATCCGGGAGCTCGACCGCCCGCCCATCATCATGGGGCACTCGTTCGGCGGACTGATGACGCAGATCCTGCTGGACCGAGGACTCGGCGCTGCCGGGGTGGCGATCGCCAGCGCACCGGTCAAGGGTGTTCTCCTTCTGCCTTTCTCGACGCTCAGGGCCTCGTTCTCAATACTCAGCAATCCACTGAACAACCATCGTGCATCCCGGCTCACCGAGGAGCAGTTCCATTACGCATTCGCCAACCTGCTCGACGACGAGGAGTCGAAGCAGGTCTTCGATCGATATGCTGTGCCGGGGCCGGATCACCTGCTCTTCCAGGCGGGCTTGGCGAACTTCAACCCGCACGCCGTCACGACGGTGGATTTCCAGAACGACACGCGCGCGCCTCTGTTGCTGATCGCGGGAGACAGCGATCACATCTCTCCCACTTCCGTGGTCAAGGCCAACTTCAAGCTGTATCGCAAGTCGAAGGCGGTGACGGACTACAAGGAGTTCACCAACCGATCACACTACATCCTCGGTCAGGACGGGTGGCAGGAGGTCGCGGACGCCGCACTCGATTGGGCGGTGAGCAAGGCGCGCGCTGCGGAGCCTGCGGTCTGACCCGTGTGAACCGAGTACGCTCCCCGCGCGACCATGAGTCACTTCTTCTTCCCGAAGCCGGGCATCGCCGTCGCCTGCATCATCCACGACG
>JBJMNM010000428.1:0-3329 GCA_045804305.1 Gemmatimonadaceae bacterium
CCGCCGCGATGGCGAGACGAACCCCGACAACTTCGTCGCGCACCGCGACGCGATGCGGCGCCTGAGCCAGATCGTTCCGGCGCTCGTGGCCGCCTTCCAGATCACGCACGACGCACGCTACGCGCGCGCAGCCGAGTCGCATCTGCGCGCGTGGTTCGTCGACTCCGCCACCCGCATGAACCCCAGCCTGCTCTACGCGCAGGCGATCAAGGGGATCGCGACCGGGCGCGGCATCGGGATCATCGACACGATCCATCTCGGGGAGGTCGCCGAAGCCTTCCGCCGGCTCGATGAGGCGGGCGCGCTGAGCGCACTCGTGTCGTCCGGCACGAAGGCGTGGTTCCGCGACTATCTGACGTGGATGACGACCCATAAGTACGGCCACGAGGAGCGCGACAACGGGAACAACCACTCCGCGGCCTACGCCCTCCAGGTGGCCGAGTTCGCGAAGCTCGTCGGCGACACGGCACGCCTCGACGACACGCGCCGCTTCTTCCGCGACTCGCTGCTGCTCCAGATGGCGCCCGACGGCAGCTTCCCGCGCGAGCTGGCGCGCACGAAACCATATGGCTACTCGCTCTTTCAGCTCGACGTGATGGGGATGCTGGCCGAGGTCCTGTCGACGCCGAGTGCGAGCATGTGGCGATACACGACAGCGGACGGCCGCGGAATGTCCAGGGCGTTGGCCTACATGTATCCGTACATCGCCGACAAGTCGACGTGGCCCAAGGCACCCGACGTGATGTACTTCGACGCGTGGCCCATTCGGCATCCCGCGCTGCTGTTCGGCGGGCTCGCCCTTCGCGAGCCGAGGTACGTGGCGCTCTGGCGGCGGCTCGATCCCGATCCGACCGTCGACGAGGTGATCCGAAACTACCCCGTACGCCAGCCGCTCCTGTGGATGCGATGAAGTGCGTCGTCGAGATTCATGTCGGTACGCTGACGCCCGCGTCACGCAGGTACTTCGCCGCCATCTCGGCGAACTGCGGAAACGCCACCTCCGGCTCCTCGATCTCCGGGTGCCACCGCTTCTCCCACTCGAAGCTGTACACTCCGCGATAACCCGATCTGGCCAGTGCGGCGATCTGACGATCCACCGGAACCTCACCGGTACCGGTCAGCACGTATCGCCGGTCCGCACCCGCCGGCACCGAGTCCTTCAGGTGCACGTGCCGCACGAACGGCTTGATCGCCGCCAGCGTCGCCTCCGGTTGCTCCTTTCCGAAGGCGAAGGTATGATGCGCGTCCCACAGGAGCGCCACGCCCGGACCCTCGGCGCGGCGCATCACGTCGAGCAGCGTCGGCGCGTCGACGAAATCTCCGTGGGTCTCGAGCAGGACCGTCACGCCGCGCTCCTTGCCGTACTCGCCAAGCGTTCGCAGCCCGGCGGCGATGTGCGCGAGCATCGCGTCACGCGGCACGCCGGCCACGTACTTGTTGCCGAACACGCGCACGTACGGCGCGCCGACCGCCTGCGCGAGATCGATGAAGCGCCGAGCGTGTGCGAGCTCGGCCTCGTGCTTCGCCGGCTCCATCTCGTGCAGGTTCGTGGAGCTGCCGAGGCAGGACACGACCAGGTCGTGCGCGGCGAGGTCTCGCCGCGTCTGCGCGAGGCCGGTCGGCTGGAACTGCGGAAGGAGCGGCAGGTCCATCTGCGTGCCGATGCCGCGCAGCTCGACAGCGCCGAACCGATGCTGTTGCGCGAAGTCGAGAATGTGCTGCCAGTCCCACCCGGGACAGCCGAGCGTGGAGAAACCCAGGGGCAGCCGCGCATCGTGCGGCAATGTGGCGTCGTGCACGAGGAACCGTGCGCTGCGGGGGCGAGCGCAGCCCGTGACGAGCAGAGCGGCGGCGGACTGCACGAAGGAACGGCGGCTGATGCTCATGGCGACTCCACGTACATGGTGTCCAACGGTTCAGGCATGCGCGACGAAGCGCTCCCTGGTGAGCGCGACCAGCTCCTGTAACGGCATGGCCCAGATGCGCTCGTTGAAGATCTCGACCTCGATGAGTCCCTGATAGCCCGCGCATTCGATTTCACCGCGGATGCGGCGCAGCTCGATCACCCCGTCACCCATCATGCCGCGGTTCATCAGGACGTTCTGGGCAGGCACCAGCCAGTCGTTCACATGGTAGCCGACGATCCGGTCGCCAAGGCGGGCGATCTCCGCCGTGCGCTCCGGGTCCCACCACACGTGATATACATCGACTACCACGCCGACGCCCTGCTCGATCCGCTCCGCCAGCTGCCGCGCCTCGCGCAGCGTCGTGATGCACGAACGCTCGGCGGCAAAGGCAGGATGCAGGGGCTCGATGCCCAGCTTCACACCGCGCTCGTTCGCGTACGGCGCAATCGTCGCGATGCCGTCCGCCACCATCTCCCGCGCGGCGGCGATGTCCCGGTCGGGCGCGGCGCCGCACACCAGCACGAGCACCTCCGCGCCGACCGCGGCGGCCTCGTCGATCGCCCGGCGGTTGTCCTCGATCCTCGCCGCCCGCTCCGGCGCGGTGAGCGCCGGGAACATCCCGCCGCGGCATACGCTCGAGACGCGGAGACCGGCGTCGCGCACCAGACGCGCCGCGCGCTCGACTCCCGTCTCGGCGAGCTTGTGCCGCCAGATTGAGATCGCGGGCACCCCGCCGCGCGCGCACGCCTCGATCACCTCCACGAGACTCGCGCGCTCCGCCGTTGCCTGATTGAAGCTCAGCCGATCGGCGCTCGTGAGCGCCGGCGCCTCGGGAGCGCGACTCACGCGATCCCCGCCAATGCGAGCACCGGGCGCATCCGCGCCACGGCCAGCTCCGGATCGGTCACCAATCCCGCCGCATCGGCGAGTCGCAGCAGCTCTGCGAGATGGACCACCGTCCTTGCACTCTCCGCTCCGCCGAGCATCCGGAAGTGCGACTGGTGTCCATTGAGGTACGCCAGGAACACCACGCCCGTCTTATAGGCGCGCGTGGGATGCTGGAAGATGTGGCGCGACAGCGGCACCGTCGGGCCGAGCAGGGCGTGATAGCGCTCGAGCTCACCGCGATCCAGTGCCTGGAGCGCCATCGAGGCGGCGGGTGCGATCGCGTCGAAGATGCCCAGCAGCGCGTCGCTGTGCCGCGCGCCGTCCCCGGCGATGAGCGCCGCGTAATTGAAGTCGTCGCCCGTGTACATGCGCACGCCGGCTGGCAGCCTGCGCCGCATGTCGATCTCGCGCTGCGCATCGAGCAGGGAGATCTTCACGCCGTCCACCTTGGCCCGATGGGCGCCGATGATGTCGAGGCAGACGTCCATGGCCTCGCCGAGATCCGTGGCACCCCAGTACCGGGCGAGCTGCGGA
>JBJMNM010000429.1:0-2965 GCA_045804305.1 Gemmatimonadaceae bacterium
CCCGAGCGCGGAGTCGATCGTATCGGGGTGCGGAGCCGACGGCCATTGCTGGCGTGTGAGCGTCGCCCCCGCGCCGCGCAGCCATGCCGCGAGCCCACCATCGCGCTCCTGCCGCAGCGTGGCCAGGATTGCCCGCAACGCCGGAGCGTACGCCGCGGACAAGACATATTCCGCGGCTTCGGTCAGGGCATAGACGTGCGTCGGCTTTCCGACTCCTCGACGCTCGACCGTGAAGGCCACGAGCCCGGCCTCCCGAAGTGCATCCAGGTGGACCCGGACGGCATTGCTGCTGGTGCGGACACGTTCGGCCAGCTCCGTGGCGGTCTGCGGATGGCCACACAGCTCCGTCAGCAGGCGGCCTCTGGGCTCGCCAAAGACGCCGTTGGAAGCGATCTGGTGCGTTGGGATTCCCGTCACGAGCAAGGAGGGGTGAACCGTTAAACAACCGAATGGTTGGTATATCGCTTGCAGCCTGACGACCTGATCAAACTCGCGACCCGGGGGGATACGGATATGACCCGCGCGCACGTTGCACTCGCAGCTTCCGTGCTGACGCTCGCTATCGGTGTTGGGTGCAGCCACCTCAGCACGAAGGGCGTGCCGGAGAACCCGGCGGTGCGCACCCAGCCAAACTCCTTCTCCGACGACATCCGCGGCAATGCGTCGGCCATGCTGGAGGAGGGGAAGGGCATCTTCCGGCACGACACCTTTGGCGACGAATACTTCTGGGGCGATACGCTCCAGCTGCATCGCGCCATCGCGGGCGAGCGGCATGGCGGCGTGGGACCGGGGCTCACGCCGCGTCAGGCGCTCGAGGTCGGCCTCAAGGTCGACGTCGATCACGTGCCGCGCATCATGGGGCAGGCGATCCGCGGCGGTTCGGCCAGCCTGGATGAAGTCCAGACCACGTTGGAGCTGCTCAAGGCCGACGCGGTGGTGGGCGTGAAAGCGTTCTACGACAGCGGCGGCCTGCGCCCAACGCGTATCGGCATCACCTGCGCGCTCTGTCACTCGACCGTGAACAACTCGCTGACGAAGGGTATCGGCAATCGGCTCGACGGATGGCCCAATCGCGATCTCAACGTCGGCGCGATCGTCGCGCTGGCGCCGAGGCTGACGCCCTTCGAGCAGGCGCTACGGCTCGACCCGGAAACGATCCGGAAAGTCCTGCGGAGCTGGGGTCCGGGAAAGTACGACGCGGAGCTCATTCACGATGGCAAGGCATTTCGGCCCGATGGCAAGTCCGGCGCGACGCTTCTCCCGGCGGCGTTCGGGCTGGCTGGTGTCAACCTGCATACCTACAACGGCTGGGGGTCGGTCACCCATTGGAACGCGTACGTGGCCAACACCCAGATGCATGGGCGCGGCACCTTCTTCGACCCGCGGCTGAACGACCCCGCAAAGTATCCGGTCGCCCAGCGCACCAGGATGTACGACATCCGCAACACGCCGGATCAGGTGACACCGAAGCTCGCCGCGCTGCACTACTACCAGATGTCGATCCCCGCACCCGCGCCTCCGGCCAACAGCTTCGACGCGACGGCAGCGGCCCGAGGACAGACGCTATTCAATGGTCAGGCGAAGTGCGCGAGCTGCCACGTGCCGCCGCTCTTCGTCGAGCCGGGATGGCCGATGCACACGGCGGCGGAGATCGGAATCGACGACTTTCAGGCGAAGCGGTCGCCGGATGAGCGGTACCGTACGACGCCGCTCAAGGGGCTGTTCGTGCGTGCCAAGGGCGGCTTCTACCACGACGGCCGCTTCGCCACCCTCGATGACGTCGTGAATCACTACGACGCACATCTGAAGTTGGGATTGACGGCGCAGCAGAAGCAGGACCTGATAGAATACCTCAAATCACTCTGAGCGACGGCATCATCGCGCAATTCCCACAGAAGTTCGACACCCGTCGACGAACCGCATCGAGGTAATCCATCGTGGAAAGCAAAGCGAAGCTTCTCGGCCATTCGGTGCACGCGATGCTCATCGCGTTCCCGGTTGGCCTCCTCGTGACGGCCGTGATCTTCGACATCATCCATCTCGTGACGAAGAACGGACAGTGGGCCTCGATCAGCTTCTACCTGATCGCCGCCGGGATCATCGGCGGGCTCGCGGCGGCGCTGTTCGGCTTCATCGACTATCTGGCCATTCCAGCGGGAACGCGCGCGAAAGGTGTGGGGCGGACGCACGGACTGGGCAACGTGGCCGTCGTCGTGCTCTTTCTCCTGAGCTGGTGGATGCGTCGCCCCTCACCGGAGGCCCCGCCGGGAAGCGCGCTCCTCTTCTCCTTCCTGGGCGTCGCACTCGCGTCCGTCACGGCCTGGCTGGGTGGCGAGCTGGTGGAGCGACTTGGTGTCGCCGTCCACGATGGCGCAAACCTCGACGCGCCAAGCTCGCTGTCCGGACAACGGGCGTCCACGACGACCCATTCGCCTGGCCGAGTAGATAACACTCGCGCATGAGATTCAATCTTCTGCTCGCCGCGGCGGCGTTTGGCTCCGCGGCGTGCGAGGGCGCCCGACTTCCTGAAAGCGCCGGCATCGGGCCGCATCCGACGCTGCCTGAGCCGGCCAGCTCCCTCATCCCGACGATCAAGGTTGCCAAAGCGATCGGTTGGCCGGCGGGCCGTACGCCGGCGGCGGCTGCAGGCACTCGCGTGAATGCCTTCGCGTCGGGTCTCGATCATCCCCGCTTTCTCTACGTCCTCCCGAATGGGGATGTGCTCGTTGCCGAAACCAACGCGCCTCCCAAGCCGGATGACGAGACCGGACTCAGAGGGAAGCTCTTCAAGCACTTCCAGAAGAAGGCGGGGGCGGGTGTGCCGAGCGCCAACCGGATCACACTGCTGCGCGACGCGGACGGGGACGGGGTGGCGGAAACCAGGACGGCGTTCCTCACCGGGCTGCATTCACCGTTCGGCATCGCGCTGATCGGCCAGGATCTTTACGTCGCGAACAGCGACGCG
>JBJMNM010000430.1:0-3521 GCA_045804305.1 Gemmatimonadaceae bacterium
ACAGCTTCCGTCGCGCCTGAAGGTGGTGGGCACCGACATCGATGCGCGCTCGCTCGAAGCGGCCCAGCGTGGCGCCTACGCCGAAGGGGACTTCACCGACACACCGAGCGAGCTGCGGCAGCGCTACTTCAGCCCGACGGCGCCGTACACGATCGTGCCCGAGGTCCGCCGACTGGTCCGGTTCGAGCGACGTGACCTCCTCGGCGATCCCTCTCCGCCGGGCGCCCATCACCTGATCTGCTGCCGCAACGTGCTGATCTACTTCGATCGCGCCACGCAGGAGCGGCTGTTCGAGAAGTTCCACGACGCGCTTGCGCCCGACGGCTTCCTGGTGCTCGGGAAGGTGGAGACACTCCTCGGCTCGGCACGCGCCCGCTTCGTGGCCGTCGACGGCCGCGAGCGCATCTTCCGGCCGCTATGATGACCCTCGTGACCGACGTGCGCGTGAAGGTGGCGGACTACGCCGTCCGGCGCGGGCCCCACGTGCTCGCAACGATCGGCCTCGGCTCGTGCGTCGCGATCGCGCTCTACGATCCCGACAGCCAGGTCGGCGCGCTCGCGCATATTCTCCTGCCGAACGCCGCGATGTCCCGCGAGACGGAGAATCCGGCGAAGTTTCCGGAGACGATCGTCCCCGTCATGCTCGAGGAGATGCGGGCCCTCGGCGCCACGACGACGGCGCGCATCAACGCCAAGATCGTTGGCGGCGCGAGCATGTTCGGACAGCTCGCGAACGGCTCGGGGATCAACGTCGGCGAGCGCAACCTGAGCGCGACGCGCGACGTGCTCGCGGCACGCGGCATCCCGATCGTGGCCGAGGATACGGGGCTGGACTATGGGCGCAGCGTGTACTTCCACCTCGCGGATGGACGGCTCGAGGTGCGTTCGCTCAAGAAGGGCGATCGTGTCATCTAGGCCGATGACCACGGTCCTCGTGGTGGACGACAGCGCCTTCATGCGCCGTCTCATCGCGCAGATCGTGGACGGCTCGCGCGAGTTCCGCGTCGTGGGCACGGCCCGCAACGGGCTCGACGCGCTCAAGCAGATCCACGCGCTCGATCCTCAGATCGTCACGCTCGACGTGGAGATGCCGGAGCTCGACGGTGTGCAGACGCTCGGTTACATCATGAGCGAGACGCCGCGGCCGGTGGTGATGCTCAGCGCCGCGGCTACGGAGGGCGGCGTCGATCTCACGCTGCGCTGCCTCGAGCTCGGCGCCGTGGATTTCGTGCGCAAGCCCTCCGGCCCGATCAGCCTCGATCTCGCCACGGTGTCCGATACGCTCATCGGCGCCCTGCGGGCGGCCACCGAGGTCAATCTCGGCGGGGTGCAGGTCCTCGCGCGGCCGCGGTTCGTCGAGACTTCCGTGCAGGCGTCGCATCCGTTCGGCGCGGTGTCGGCCGTGGCGATCGCCTCGTCCACTGGAGGGCCGCGCGCCCTGGCGGAAGTGATTCCCAGCTTGCCGACGGACCTGCAGGCCGCCGTGTTCGTCGTTCAGCACATGCCGGCCGGGTTCACGAAGAGCCTCGCGAGCCGGCTCGACCTCATGAGCCGCCTGCGCGTGGCCGAAGCTGTAGATGGAGAGCCAGTCGAGACCAACAGGGTGTACCTCGCCCCCGGAGGGCTGCACATGCGCGTCGTGGCCGGCGCCGGCGGAAAGTTCTGCATCGCGCTCGACGACTCGCCGGCCATGTGGGGCGTGCGTCCCGCGGCGGATCCCCTGTTCGGGTCCGTAGCCGAGCACTTCGCCCATGCCGCGATCGGCGTGGTCCTCACCGGCATGGGCCGCGACGGCGCCGAGGGGCTGCGGCGCATTCGTTCGGCTGGGGGAATGGGCATCGTGCAGGATCAGGCCACGTCGACGATCTACGGCATGCCCCAGGCGGCGCTCCAGCGCGCCGGCGCGGAGCGCGTGGCGCCGTTGGGGGAGGTCGGCGCGGCCATCGTCTCGCTCCTCGGCGCGCGCCGGAGACGGTCATGAGGGAGTCCGTTCGGGAGCGATTGAAGGGCTCGCACCGTAACGGGCGCCGCCCCGTGCTCGTCGTTGATGAGGCGCAACCTGCTGGTCCCATGCTGCTCGAGGAGAGATGACGAAGCGAAAGAGCCCCGACAGCGATCCCGCCGGCGCGGTGTCCCCGGCCGCGCACCTGCCGCTCGAGCCCTTGACCGCATCACCGCGGGACGTGCGCACGCTGCGTGACCGAGTGCGCGCGCGGAGCGGCACTGCGGACCTGCTCCTCTTTCGCGTCGCCGGAGAGCGGTTCGCGATCGAGCTGGGCGCGGTCGAGGAGGCAATCGACCTCCCGCCCCTGCATCACGTGCCGGAGATGCCGCCCACGCTGCTCGGCGTGATCACCATGCGCGGGATGCTCACCCCCGTGTACTCTCCACAGTCGGCGCTCGGGCTCGCGCTCACCGACGGCGCATCGGCCCTGATCTTCAAGCGTGGCGCCCAGCGCTGCGCACTGGCGATCGACGACGTGGAGGACGTGACGACCCTCGATCTCGCCACTCTGCGCGATGCGCCCGGCATCGAGGAGTCGGAGGGCGTGGTGCTCGGCGTCGTGCGGCAGCGCGACGCCCTGCTCGCCGTCGTGGACGCCGAGTCCCTGCTCGCCGCCTGTCAGGCCGTTCCACTTCTGGAGACCGCATGACCACCGAGACGAACAAGCTCGTCACCTTCCGTCTCGGCGAGGATCACTTCGCCGCCGACATCTTTGCCGTGGAGCGTGTGCTGCGGTATGCGGCTCCCACCCCGGTGCCGGACATGCCCGGGTACATCGAGGGAGTGATCGACTACCAGGGTCGGGTGATGCCCGTCGTCAACCTGCGCAAGCGGTTCGAGCTGCCGGCGGTCGAGGCGGTGGCTGAAACGCGGACCCTCGTGCTCAACGTGGGAGGCGACTGGATCGGCGTGGTGGTGGACGGTGTCACCGAGGTCGCCGCGTTCGACGGCAGCGACCTGCAGGCGCCGCCCAAGATGTTCCGCGGCCTGGCCGGCGCGTACCTCAAGGGCATCCTCCGTCGCGGCGAGCGGCTCGTCATTTTCCTCGACGTCACGCAGCTTCTCTCGTCGACGGAGCGCATCGCGCTGCAGAAAGCCGGCGCGCGCGAGCTCGCGCATGGGTGATGGTGGCGCCGGCTACCGCGAGCGGCTCAAGACGCTCGGCGAACGGCTCGACGCGCCGAACGCCACGGCGGAACGCGATGCGCTGCGCGCCGAGTTGATTGCCCTCGGCAAGGGACTGGAGCAGGACATCACCGAGCTGACCGCGATGCGTGAAGAAGCCAAAGCGCTCGTGGAGAAGTTCAAGGGTCTTCAGGCGAACGCGGCGCCGGCATTCTCGGCGGAAAAGCCACTGGTGGCCGACCACATCGGCGCCTCGACGTTCATCGAGAAAGGCTGGAGCCGCATCTCGCTCGGCGACTACGTGGGTGCGGAGGAGGCGCTCACGAAAGCGCTCAACCTGGCGCCGAACGAGCCGCAGGCGGTGTCGTTGCTCGGCTGGTCGCAGATGCTC
>JBJMNM010000431.1:0-5491 GCA_045804305.1 Gemmatimonadaceae bacterium
AAGAGTCCGGAGCGTGAGCGAGTCGGACAGGACGGCGGCGGCACGGGCCGCGTACATGCGCACCTGCCACCGCGAATGCGACGCGAGCGTGTGAACGCGCGGACGTGCCTCTCCCGGACGCATGCGGGCCAGCGCGACGGCGGCGTGAGCGGCGGCCTGCCAGGCCACGCCGGTGCTCGCGCGACTGGACGCGTCGGCGGGAAGGGCGTCGATCCACGCGCGCAGCGTGGCGGCGAGCGCGTCGTCGGGCGCGCACACGGGCGCGACCAGGCTCGCGGCGCGCAGCCGCACCGGCCAGACGCTGTCGGCGAGCGCGACGCGCAGCGCGGCGCAGTCCTCGCGCGGAGCCGCGAGTGCGCGGTAGCGAAGCCGCCACGCCGGCTCCGGCCAGACAGTCGTCGCGCTCGAGGCGGGCACGCGGTCACGCGCCGCGAATCGGGGATCGCCGATGCGGCCCCGCGCGCGCTGCGCGATCAGCCGCACCCGGGCATCGCTGTGGCGCGCCCCGTCGGCCAGCGCAACGTCCGTGGAATCGCGCCGGTCTTCGGCGAGAAGGATGCGGCCCACGAGCGCCGAATCGGCGCCGCTCAACGTGGCGATGGAGGGCGTTGGCATGGCGGGCCCCGGCGCGACGGTACACGCGAGGCCCGCGGCCGCGAAGACGACGATCAGCGGTCGCGATCCGGAGCAGATCATGAAAGGCCGATCACGTGCGCTCGTAGAACGGCGGTGGCTCGATGCCCAGCGCCCGCAGGTAGACGTACCCTTGCCCGCGATGATGGATCTCGTTGTCGATCACGTAGAGCAGGAGCCCGTAGATCGGCATCTCCCACTGCCCGAAGGCCTTGTCGACCTCCTGAAACCGCTGCGGCGGGATCGACGGCCAGAGCACGTTGATCTCGTTGGTGCCCGCGTCCCAGTGCTGGAGCAGATCGGCCTTCGTGCGCGCCTCGATCCCGTCGGTCGACGGCCACGTTCCGGTGATCACGCCGCGCAGCGTGGGCACCGCCATCTGGAGGAACTCGATGGCGAGCGCCGAGAAGGGGCGCATCGCGCCGATCGAGAAGGTGAAGAGCTTGTCTTCGGGGAACGCATCGATGACGCGACGAGTGAGCGCGCGATGCCCCTGCCAGTGCTGCAGCAGGGCCTCGGGGGTGATCACGACCGCGGTGGCGGGGCTGGCGGTTGGCACGGGGTTCTCCTGTGGGATGACGCGAAGAATCTACGGAATCTGCGACTCGGCCGCCGCCTGGGCCTTCCACTCTCTCCCGATTCTCATGTACGACTGCTATGGTTGGCGACCTCCATCCCGGCCGGCCGTGTTCTCACCTAGCATCGGCGCCCCAATCGCGCTGATCTGCCTCGTCCCCGCCCTCCTCGTCGCTCAGCGCCCGGCGACCGGGGTGCTGGCTGGCAGGGTCACGGCGCGCGCCGACACCGGGATCGCCATGCCGGCGGCCGGCGCCGCCATCTCCATCGTGGGCACGCTGCTCGGCACGGCCACCGATGACGATGGGCGCTTCCTGCTCGACAACGTGCCGGCCGGTCCGATGACCGTCCGCATTCGCCTGTTGGGATATCGCACCGTGGAGCGTGCGGTTCGCGCTCGTGGTGGCGACACCGTGCGCGTGGACGTCACGCTCCAGACGGGCGCGCAGCTCCTCGCGCCGATCCGCACGGACGCGCGCATGGTCGACGCGGAGCTGTTCCTCAACAAGCCGAACATCTCCACCGTCGCGGTCGCCGCCGCCGCGATGGCGGGCGTACCAAAGGTCGGGGAACCGGACGTCGTGCGCGTCGTGCAGCTGCTGCCCGGCGTGATGGCGCGCAACGATTACAACACGGGGCTGAACGTACGCGGGGGCGAGGCCGACCAGAACCTCGTTCTCCTCGACGGACATCCGATCTACAATCCGTTTCACCTTGGCGGCTTGTTCAGCACCTTCATGGACGCCACGGTCGGCGGCATCGAGCTGATGACGGGCGCGTTCCCCGCGCGCTATGGCGGCCGCCTGTCGAGCGTGCTCGACGTCCGTTCCGCCGATGAGACTCGGCCGGGCATGCACGGCACCGCGGACGTCTCCGTGCTCGCCACGTCGGCGCGGCTCGCCGGCGCGGTGGCCGACGGGCGCGGCACGTGGAGCGTAGCGGGGCGCCGCACCTACGCCGACGCGCTCGCGAGCGTGTTCACGAACAACATCTTCCCCTATCATTTTCGCGACCTGCACGGGCGGGCGACGTATGCCTTCCCGGGCAACGTGCGGCTGGCCCTGACGGCCTATTCGGGCCGTGACGCGCTCGACGCCAACCTCGCCGAGTTCGCGACCGATTCGGCGCCGTCGCGTGCCGGCACCGGGCGCTGGGCGTTCAACTGGGGGAATCGCGTGCTTGGCGCCACGCTCTCCAGGGAGCTGGGCCCTGGCGCGCGCGTGCCGATCATTCGTCTGCCGCTGGGCGACAGCGCCACGATCGAGCAGCGCATCTCCACGTCGGACTTTTCCACGCTGCTCGACCTCGGCGAAGGCGCGTTCGCGCAGCGCAGCGAGATCCACGACGTGCGCCTCAGCGGCTCGCTGCTCGCGCACGGAGCCTCGCACGACCCCTCGATCGGTTACGAGCTGGCGACGCACCGCATCCGCTATTCCTCCGGCTCCGCGCAAACGCTCACCACCGACTTCGACCTCGAGCAGCGGCCCACATCGGCGGCGTTGTGGGCGGACGACATGTGGCGTGTCTCGCTGCGATGGCTCGTGGAGGGAGGAGTGCGCGCCGAGGCGCTGACGGGAGGAACCTGGGCGGCGCTCTCGCCTCGACTGTCCGTGAAGTACTTCGCCACTCCCGAGCTCGCGCTCACCGCGGGGGTGGGGCGCGTGACGCAGTGGCAGCATTCGCTCGCCGGCGACGGGCCACTCCGCTACTTCGACATCTGGATCGCCAGCGACTCGTTCATCCCGGTCGAGACCGCGTGGCACTGGATCGCCGGCGCCGAGCGACGGGTGGGGGACGCGGGCTCGTTGCGCGTCGAAGGGTTCGTGAAGCGCTACGATCGCGTCTTCGAGGTGAACCGCTCCGAGGACCCGCAGGTGCACGGGGACGAGTTCCTCGCGGCGCGCGGCCTTTCGTACGGCGTCGATCTGCTGGCGCGCTGGCAGCGGGCGAGCGGTGCCACGGGCTGGATCACCTACTCGTACGGCGTGAGCTCCCGGTGGCGCGACGGCGTGCGCTGGGCACCAGGGCACGACCGGCGTCACGATCTCAACGTCGTCGCAACCTGGCCCGTCTCGCGGTATCGGTTTGGCGCGAGGTTCGGGTTCGCCACGGGCACGCCGTACACGCCGATCGTGGGCGGAATCACACGACGCGTCTACGACCCGTCGCTCGACCGCTGGGGCACCGGAGAGCCGACGATCAACATCGAGTCGCTGGGTGGGGCGTACAACAGCGAGCGATTCCCTCCGACCCATCGTCTCGACCTCGACGTGTCGCGCGAGTACCACCGCGGCAACGCAACGTACACGCCGTACCTCAGCGTGGTGAACGCCTACAACGCGAAAAACGTGTTCGTCTATCTCTACAAGTATTCCACCGACCAGCCAACGCGCCGGGCGATCTCCCAGTTCCCGCTGCTGCCGAGTGCGGGGGTGCGCATTGCGTTCTGAGCGAGCGCTCGCGCTGATGATTCTGCTCGCCGCCTGCGAGATCGAGAAGGTGAGCATCCCGCGCACGGAGGCGCTCGTCTCCATGCACGCGGTCCTGAGCGCCAGCGCGACCACGCAGGTGGTCCTGCTCGAGCGCACGAGGAACGGCTCGGTGTTCGTGCTGTCTCCTGGCTTCGACCTCGTCGATCCCATCGTGAGCGACGACGGGATCGCCGAGACGGGGGCGCTCGTGACGCTCACGACGCCGAGCGGGGAGACGCTCGAGGCCGTCGAGGACAACGTGACGCGTGGTGATGGCAAGGGCCAGGGCATCTATCGCTTCTACCTGCCGGGCTCCTCGCTGGAGCGGAACGCGAGCTATCACCTCAACGTCTACACGAGCAAGGGTGAGCTCCTGGCCGCGGAAACGTCCGTGCCGGCCGGCGTGGCGGCGAGCGTGGCCGCGCAGCGCACGTTCAACCGGGCGCGCGACACGGTCATGCTGGAATGGCCGGCGACACCGGGCGCGCGCAGCTACTTCGTGCGCATCGAGACGCCGTTCGGTCCGCGCTCCTTCTTCACCGACAGCACGCGGCTGCGGCTGACCGGGGAGCTGCGCAACGTGGACGTCGAGGCATTGCCGCGCGTGTTCATTCCCGGATTTCCGCAGGCCGTGACCGTATCGGCGGTGGACTCCAACTACTACGACTGGTACCGGAGCCACAACAACACGATCACCGGCACCGGGTTGATCAACCGCGTGCAGGGCGGGTTCGGCGTGTTCGGCGCGCTCGTCCGCCTCCGCTTCGAGGACTTCGAGGTCGTCACGCCGCAGGTCGAGCCGATCGCCGGCACATACCGATTCGTGGGCACGGAACTCGAGCATCTGACTGCGCCCTATTCGGAGATTCAGCTCTACGTGGAGTCGCCGACGGCACGCAGCGACCAGGCGGACGCGCTGAGCGGACGCTACATCGTGGTCCCTCGGTTCGGCTATACCGGCTGCTACACCTGCGGACTGCTCGGCACGGTGCGCGAGGGACACGTGCAGCTCGGCCTCCTGAGCGGTTGGTCGGCGCGGGACACGACGGAAGTGTTCAACGGCGAGCTTCGCGGCGACACGCTCGTGGGCAGCTACCGGGGCTTCGGCGGAATCGCGCACTTCGTGAAGCAGCGATAGGCCGTTAGCCGGTGGCAAGGCGCCCAGCCTTCACGATCAGGTAGTTCCGCTCCGGGATGCTAGTCGTACGCTCCGCCGCGGCGCGATAGTGCGCGACGGCGCGATCGCGGTCCCCGCTCATCTCGAGCAGGTGCGCCCGGACGGCGTCGAGACGATAGTGGCCCGCCAGGCGCGCGTCCGCGTCGAGGGCACGCATGCGCTCGAGCCCCGCGGCCGGACCGTGCACCATCGCGGAGGCGATCGCCTGATTGAGCACCACCATCGGATTGTCCGATAGTCCCGCGAGCACGTCATAGAGCGCGAGAATCTGTCGCCAGTCGGTGTCCTCCACGCGCGGGGCTTCATCGTGAACGGCGGCGACGGCGGCCTGGAGCTGATACATGCCGACCGAACCGGAGGCGAGCGCTTCCGAGACAAGCGCGACGCCTTCCTCGATGAGCTGCCGATCCCACAGCGTGCGGTCCTGCTCGTCGAGCGGAATGAGCTCCCCATTCTCGCCGGTGCGCGCGGCGCGGCGTGCGTCGGTGAGCAGCATGAGAGCGAGCAGGCCCGTGACCTCGCCGTCACGCGGGAGCAAGGCATGCACGGCGCGCGTCAACCGGATGGCTTCGTTCGAGAGGTCGGGGCGATTCAGGCTCGGGCCCACGCTGCTCGTGTACCCCTCGCTGAAGAT
>JBJMNM010000432.1:0-4768 GCA_045804305.1 Gemmatimonadaceae bacterium
GCGGAATGCCCTGACCGTGGTATGTCCGCCGGCGGACATCCCGCTTGCAGAGAGTCCGGTGACGCCGTGACCGCTGCCGCTATTTCGCCCACGGATACCGCGCTCGCGGCGCGGCTGGCGGAGATCGTTGGCGAGCGGCGCGTGCTCGTGCGAGCCGGCGAGCTGCGCTCGTACGAGTCGGACGGTCTGCCGGGCTATCAGGCACGTCCGTCGATCGCGGTATTTCCCGGCACGCGCGACGAAACGATCGCGGTCGTGCGACTGCTGGCCGAGCTGCAGGTGTCGTTCGTGCCCCGCGGCGCCGGCACGGGACTCTCCGGCGGCTCGCTTGCCGACGGCGTGGTGCTCCTCGGCCTGCATCGGCTCACACGCATCATCTCGATCGACGCCGACGACGCGCGCGCGGTCGTGGAGCCCGGCGTCGTGAACGCGTCGCTCTCGCGCGCCGCCGCCCCATACGGCCTGCACTACGCCCCCGATCCGTCCAGCCAGACGGCATGCACGATCGGCGGCAACGTGGCGGAGAACGCGGGCGGGCCGCACTGCCTCAAGTACGGCGTGACGCTCAACCACGTCCTCGGCATCACTGCTCTCCTGCCAAGCGGCGAGGTCGTGTCGCTCGGCAATCCGGAGGGAGAGCACGAAGGCTACGACCTCCTCGGTGCCTTCATCGGCTCCGAAGGGTGCTTCGGCGTGGCGCTGGACGTGACTGTCCGCCTGGAACGCAACCCGGAAGCGGTGCGCACGCTGCTCGCGGACTTCAGCTCCGTTGATGCCGCCGCGCATGCGGTGTCGGCCATCATCGCCGCCGGCATCGTGGCCGCGGCGATGGAGATGATGGACGCCGCGACGATCCAGGCAGTGGAGGCGTCCATCTACGCCGCGGGTTATCCCACGGATGCCGCCGCCATTCTACTCATCGAGCTGGATGGCGCGGCGGCGGGCATCGACGACGACGTGGCGCGCGTGGCCGGATACTGCCGCGCCGCGGGCGCGCGCGGGGGGCGCACCGCCACCGACCCAGCCGAGCGCGCGCGACTCTGGCAGGGTCGCAAGAAGGCGTTCGGGGCGATGGGGCGCATCTCGCCGCACCTCGTGGTGCAGGACGCCGTGGTGCCACGCACCAGGCTTCCGAGCACGCTCGCGCAGATCCAGCTCATCGCCGAGCGGTATCGGGTGCACGTGTGCAACGTGTTCCATGCGGGGGACGGCAACCTGCATCCCAACATCGGCTACGACGCCACCGATCCGGACGAGGCGGCGCGCGTGCACGAGGCGATGTCCGCGATCATGCAGACCTGTATCGACGCGGGCGGAACGGTGACCGGCGAGCACGGGATTGGAATCGACAAGCTGCCGTACATGGACTCGCTGTTCGGGCCCACCACGCTGAGCGCGATGTGTGCGCTGCGCGAGGTGTTCGATCCCGATCGGCGCGCGAACCCGGGCAAGGTGGTGCCGGTGCACAGCTGCCGGGAGTGGCACGGCGCACCAGCGGCGCGAGCGGGCGCGGGCGGGCGGACGTGAGCGCTCGTGCGGCAACGAAGGGTGCCGTGGCGGTCGCGGAACGGATGCGCGCGGCGCGCGCGTCATCCACGTCGCTGCGAATCGTCGGCGCGGGCACGTGGCTCGACGGAGGACGTCCAAGCGACGCGAGAGAGCGACTCGAGCTCGCTGCGCTCACCGGCATCGTGGAGTACGAGCCTGGTGATCTCACCCTCACCGCGCTGGCCGGCACCTCGCTCGAGGAGCTCGCGCGCGTGACGGCCGCCGAGGGGCAATGGCTGCCGCTCGACCCCGCAGGCGCGTCTGGCGGCACCATTGGCGCCACGGTCGCCACCGCCTCGTGGGGTCCACTGGCATCTGCGTACGGCACGCCGCGCGATCAGGTGCTCGGGTGCGAGCTCGTGAGCGGCACGGGCGACATCGTGCGCGCTGGCGGCCGCGTGGTGAAGAACGTCGCCGGCTTCGACCTCGTGCGTCTGATGACCGGCGCGTGGGGCACGCTCGGCGCGCTCACCGAGGTCACGGTGCGCCTGCGCGCGCGGCCCGAAGTGGATCGCACGCTCGCGCTCGAGGCGCGCGCGGAGGATGCGTGGGGCTGGCTCCGCGCGGCGACATTCTCGCCGCTGGCTGCCGAGCTGCTCTCGCCGGCGGTCGCGCGCGGCATGGGCGTGGGCGCGAATGCGACGCTGTTGTTGCGCATCGGCGGCAACGCCGGCCTGGCGCGCGCGGCGGCGGAGTCGGCCGCGACGCTCGGTGAGGCGCGCGAGGTGGATGGCGGCGTGTGGACCGCGCTCGCGACGAGCGAGCCGCGAGAGGCCGCGGTGGTGCGCTTGAGCACGCTGCCGTCGAGGATCGGTGCGTTGTGGGACCGAGCGTCGGCCGTGGTGGAGCGCGTGGGAGGCTACGCGCACGCCACCATCTCACGCGGCGTGGTGCGATGCGTGATTCCTACCGCCAGCGCGGGCGACGAGGAGATCGCCCGCCTGCGCGGACTCCTCACCACACTGCGCGTCGATGCCACCTGTATCGCGGAACGACTGCCAGCATCGTTGTGGCGGTCGCTCATGCCTGCCGCGGCGTCCGATCCATTGTCCGTCGGCGTGCGCAACGCCTTCGATCCGGACCATCTGTTGAATCCCGGCATCTTCGGCGAACCGTCGTGAGCGTGAATCCCGACTATCCCCAGATCGTCCGTCCTGCCTGCGCCATACCGGGCTCGCCGCTCGCCGACGCGAGCGCCGGCATCGACGCATGCGTGCACTGCGGGTTCTGCCTGCAGGCCTGCCCCACCTATCTCACGCTCGAGGACGAGAACGACAGCCCACGCGGCCGCATCGTGCTCATGCGCTCGCTGGTGGATGGCACGCTTCCGGTGAGCGATCCGGACGTGCGGACGCACATCGATCGCTGCCTCGGGTGCCGCGCCTGCGAGACCGCCTGTCCGTCCGGTGTGCCGTATGGCCACCTGCTCGAGGCCACGCGCGCCACGCTCACGCGCGAGCGGCCGAATCCGCCTGTCGCGCGGCTCATCCTGTTCGTCTTCGCGCGTCGCGCGCTCCTGCGGCTGGCGATGTTGGGTGGCCGCGTCGCGCGCGCCACGAGGATCTCGTGGCTGTTGTCGCGGTTGCCAGGACGGATGGGGTTCGCCATGGCGATGCTCGAGTCCACGCGATCGCCCGTGCGGCGCACGCGCTACCTGGCAACCGGCGACGGTGTTCACGGCACGGCCACGCTGCTCACCGGCTGTGTCATGGAGGGACTGTTCACCGAGACCAACCGCGCCACCGAGCGAGCGCTCGTCACGAATGGGTACGAGGTGATCGAGACGTCGGGCCAGCGGTGCTGCGGCGCCCTGCATGCGCACGCGGGCGACGACGAGAGAGCGCGCGCGTTGGCCCGCGCGAACGTCGCGGCGTTCGAGCAATCGGGCGCGGACTACATCGCGGTGAACGCGGCCGGCTGCGGCGCGATGATGAAGGAGTACGGGCAACTGCTGGCGGCCGATCCCGAGTGGCGCGACCGCGCCGCGGCGGTGTCGGCCAAGGTGCGCGACGTGAGCGAGCTGCTCGCGACCGTTGGTCCGCGTCCGGGCGGCCCGGTCCCTCTCACGGTCACCTACGACGCGCCGTGTCACCTCCTGCACGCTCAACGCGTGGTCGCGCCGCCACTCGCGGTGCTCGGTGCCGTGCCCGGTCTCACACTCGTTCCTCTGGAGGGGAGCGAGCACTGTTGCGGCAGCGCGGGCATCTACAATCTGATCGAGCCCGAGGTGAGCGATCGCGTGCTCGCGCCCAAGCTGGCCAACATCGGCGCCACGCAGGCGACGCTGGTGGCGACCGGCAATCCCGGGTGCCTGATGCAGATCGGCGCGGGGCTGCACCAGGCCGGTATGCGCGCCCGAGCCGTCCATCCGATCGACCTTCTCGACGCGTCATACGCCGCCGCGGCCAGCCGCGAGCCGGACGCGACCTGAGCCGCCGAGGGCGTAGCGCCTTCAGCCGCCGGACATTTACTTACGACTCATGGTTGACGCGGTACTCCTCGAGTGGGAAGGGGTGCTCGCCGACACCGGTGCCGCGCGCCGCGAGTCGTTGCTGCGCGCGCTGGCCGATGGAGGCGTGCTCCTGAGCGCGGCGGCGTACGACGCCTGCTGCGAGGGGGCCGACGCGCATGGCGCCGCGGCCGCGGCGCTCGCCAGGGTGGGCCGATCCGACCCGACGCTCGCCGAGCTCGTGGGCCTGCGCGCGGGCAGGATCTTCACGGACCGCCTGGCTCACGGATTCACCCTGCAGCCGGGCGCGGTGGAGTTCATCGCCGGCGTCGCGCATCGCGCTCGCATCGCGATCGTGACCGGTGCGTCGCGCGCCGAGACCGATGTCGCGCTGCGACTCTCCGGTCTCGACTCGGCGGTCGCGTGCGTGATCACGGCGGATGACGTGCTGGTGCCGCCCCCTGCGCCGGAGCTCTACACGCGCGCGCTGGCTCAGCTGGCACGCCGACGGACGCTTTCACGTGAGCGAGGAGCGGTCGTCGCGCTCGCGCAGGGCGCCGCGGCGCTGATCGCCGCTCGCGCTGCGGGCGTCCGCACACTCGCGGTCGGCGCGCCGGCTCATGTGGCGGTCGAGGCGGCCGCCGCGGTGAGCGGTCTGTCCGGCCTGACGCTCGAGGCGATCGCGTCGCTCCTCGGGCTGGCACCGGCGGCGATGCTCGAATGAGCACGCTCCCACTGCACACCAGCGGCAAGACCGTCGGCGACGTCAGC
>JBJMNM010000433.1:0-4109 GCA_045804305.1 Gemmatimonadaceae bacterium
GCAGGTGATCGGGGCCGCGCTCGCCACCGGCGGACGCAACGTCGTGTGGCGCGGCGTGCGCGAGGTGCTCGACATCGAGGCGCACTACGCTGCACGCTCCACCTGGTTCGTGCTCAGCGGCACGCCCACGCTCGCGACCGCGCGCGCCGGTGATCTCACCTACTCGCCGGAATCGTCGTTGGCGCGGCGCATTCTCGGCGCCATTCGCGCCGGTGGACATGAGATCGGGCTGCACGGAAGCTTTGCCACGTCGGACTCGCCGGCGCTGTTCGGCGAACAGCGCGCGCGACTCGCGGCGCTCGTGGGGCAGGACCCGCAGGGAGTGCGGCAACACTATCTGCGGCTGCGTCCGGCGACGAGCCATCGCGTCATGGCCGACGCCGGCTTCACCTTCGACTCCACCGCCGGCTTCGCCGACCGCAATGGATTCCGTCTCGGCGTCGCGGACGTGCTTCCAATGTGGAGTGACGCGGAGCGGAGCGCGCTGCCGCTGGATGAGGTGCCGTTCACCTGGATGGACCGCGCCCTGAGCAAGTATCGCGGTGAGGAGGATCCCGCGGCGTGGGTGCGCGACGCCCTCGCGCTTGCCGATCGGGCACGAGAGGTGGAGGGCCTGTGGGTCGGCATCTGGCACCCGAACCTCACGGCGGCACTCGGCTTCCCGGGCGCGCTGCACGCGTACGAGAGCCTCGTTGCGGCGCTGGTCAATCGCGATCCATGGATGCCAACCCTCAGCGAGGCGGTCGCGTGGCGCCGTGCTCGGCGCGCCGTGCGCGCCGTGGGCATCGACGCCGCGGGCGGAATCCGGCTCGCGCCGGCGGGGGCGCACGTGCCGCGGGTCACGCTCGAGGATGCGGACGGTCTCCCGATCGCGAGCCATGTCGATGACTGATACGCTGCGCGTGCTGTTCATCGCGCATGCGTATCCGCGCTTCGCCGGCGACCCCGTCGGCTCCTTCATTCATAATCTGGCCATCGCGCTGCGGGGCGAGGGGATCGAGGTCGTCGTGGTGGCGCCGTCCGCCCCCTCGCTCAAGGCGCACGAGGTCATCGACGGCGTCGAGATCCACCGCTACCGCTATGCGCCGCGCCGGCTGGAGACGCTCGCGTACACCGGCACGATGAGCAGCCAGGTGGGCGCGGGCCTGCGAGGCAAGCTCGCCATGCTGGGCCTTCTCGCCAGCTCGCTCGTCGCGAATCGGCGCATCGCGCGTCGCGTCGGCGCGCGCGTCGTGCATGCGCACTGGTGGTTTCCGGGCGGACTCACGGCTCGCTGGCTGCGCACGCTCGCCGGCATCCCATATCTGATCACGCTGCACGGGTCGGATCTCCGGCTGGCGCTCGGCTCACCGCTCGGAGCGCGTCTCTTTCGGGCTGTCGCATCCCGTGCGAGTGCGATCACGGCCGTCTCGAGCTGGCTGGCCCGCGGCGCGGCCGACATCGGCGCCGGCCCTTCGCCCATCGTCGCGCCGATGCCGGTGCTCACCGAACTGTTCTTCCCGGATCAAACGAGGGAACCGGGGCGGCTGCTGTTCGTCGGCAAGCTGTCGGCGCAGAAAGGACTCGATCGCCTGTTGCGCGCCATGGCGGCCATGACGGAACGCCCGACCCTCACGGTGGTGGGAGCGGGCCGTGTCGACGATGCCGCCGTTCGTGCGCTCGCCCGCGACCTCGGCCTTGACGACCGGATCGAATGGCTGCCGATTCTGCCGCAGTCCGAGCTGGCCGTGCAATACCGGCGAGCGGCCATTCACGTCATTCCCGCATTGGATGAAGGGCTGGGTCTCACGGCCGTCGAGGCGCTCCTGAGCGAGACACCCGTCATTGCATTCGATTCGGGCGGAATGCCCGACGTCGTCGTGCATGGTCACACCGGCCTGCTGGTGCCGCGCGGTGACGAGGCGCACCTCGCGCGCGCGCTCGATGAGCTATTGAGGGATGGCTCACGGCGTGCCGCCATGGGACGCGCGGGTCGTTCACATGCATTGTCCGTCTTCGGGGCGCGCGCCGTCGCGCGCCGGTATGCGGCGCTGTACCGTTCCGCGGCTGGCGCTCCTCCACTTCACATGGATGATCGAGAATCATGATCCGCTGTTTCCGCCCGGGGATTACGCTGCTCGCCGTCGGGGCCGGCGCGGCATGCGCCGGCAGCGAAGTCACGGTTCCCCCGACTCCGGTCGGGGAGGTCCGCGAATCGATCCCGTTGCAGTACCGGCCCTATGGCCTGGCAGTCGCGGGAAGCAGCGCCTTCGTCACTCAGCTCGACGCCGCCACCGTCACCCGCGTGGAGCTGAGCGAGCCCGCCTCGGTACGATCGCCCGTCACGGTCGGATCCATACCGACCGGCGTCGCCGTCACGCGCGACGGCGGCCAAATGCTCGTCGCCAACCAGGGTGACGCGTCCGTCGCGCTGATCGACGTGGCAACGGGTTCGCAGACGGTATTCCGCACGCAGGGCAGTCCATTCCGCGTCATCGTGTCCGGGGACGGGCGTCGAGGATATGCCACGACGAGCGTTGGCGAGATCGTCTCGATCGATCTGATCGCTCATCGAGTGCTTGGCACGCTCAGCACCGGGAAGCCGGCGAACGGGCTTGCGCTCGGCCCGGATGGGAATCGTCTGTACGTGAGCTCCACCTCTGGCGGAATCGCGGTCGTCGACCTTGCCTCATTCACGATCGCCAGTGAGCTGAACGTTCCCGGACAACTCCAGGAAGTCGTCGTTGCGCCTGACGGGTCCGAGCTGTACGTCGCCGACGAGGGCGGACGCCTCGTCATCGTCCGGCTTGCCGGCTTCGGCGTCACCAGCGTGCAAATGCCCGGCGCCTTCGGCATGGCGCTGAGTCTGGACGCCACGCAGCTATGGATCACGCAGCCTTATGTTGGCACGATCACGATGGTGGATCGCGTCACGCACGCGGTGATCAAGACGATCACCGTCGGCACTGGCGTCGGGACCGTGGGATTCGGGGTGCCGCGTCGCATCGCCTTCACGAGCGGTGGATTGGCGGTCGTGACTGACGAGGGGGGCAAGGTCCACGTCATTCGCTGAGGCATGACCCCGTCGCGTCCGCTCACTGGCGTGAGACCCCGCGCCCGGCCACCTTTGTAGTGCTCGGGCGTACTCCTCGCCCCGCCGCGCGACCTGCGTGCGAGCGCCACGCCGTCCTCACTACTGGATGACGTCCACTACTCGATCCACCGGTTCGCACGCCGGCCGGGCCGCACCGCTGGCCGAGCCTCGCCACGCCAGGCTCTGGGCGGCCCTGACCTACGCCGTCTGCACGCTGCTTCTCGCCTGGCCGGCCCTACCCGGTCGGTTCCTCGTGAGCCCGCACAGCGACCAGTACATCGGCGGCTTCCCCGTTCGCGACTTCGCCGCGCAGGCCCTCAAGGCGGGGCAGGGGCTTCCCCAGTGGAATTCCTATCTGTTCGGCGGGATGCCGTTCGTCGGCTCGATGAACGGCGACATGTTCTATCCCACCGCGCTGCTGCGTGTGCTCCTGCCCACCGACGTCGGCATGACGTGGGGCTTCATCCTCCATCTCTTCCTGGCCGGCTGCTTCACCTACGCGTTCCTGCGCGCGTGGGGTCTCGGCTTCTACCCGGCGCTGGTCGGTGGCATCGCGTACATGATGAGTGGGCAGGTGGCCTCGCTGGTGTCGCCAGGCCATGACGGCAAGCTCTACATCAGTGCGCTCTTTCCGCTGGCACTCTGGCTGATCGTGCGCGGCGTGCGCGACGGCCGCTACTGGGCGTGGGGACTGTTCGCGATCACGATCGGGCTCGCCGTGCTCAGCCCGCATCCGCAGCTTCTGCAATACCTCTTGCTGGCCTCTGGCGCCTTCGCGCTCTACCTCGCCCTGTCGCCTCGGCCCGACGGCTCCCGTCTGTCGCGTCGTGAAGGCATCACGCGGCTTGCGTTCGCGCTGGCTGCGGTGCTCGTCGGTTTCGCGATTGGTGCCGTGCAGTATCTGCCCGTGGTGGAGTACATCCCCTTCTCGCCACGAAGCGGCGGGAAGGGCTACGAGTACGCGATCTCCTACTCGATGCCGATCGAGGAGCTGGTCAACACGTACTTGCCGCAGTTCAGCGGTTTGCTCGACAAC
>JBJMNM010000434.1:0-5978 GCA_045804305.1 Gemmatimonadaceae bacterium
ATCCGGCGCAGCGCATCGCCGATGATCTGGGCCTTCGCGGCGAGCTGCGCCTCGTAGTTGATGTGCTGGATCTGACACCCGCCGCACCGGTCGCGGATGTAGTGCGGACAGGGTGGATCGATGCGCGCCGGAGACGGAACCTCCAGCGACTCGAGCACGCCGCGCGCGAACCGCCGACCGGCCGTGAAGCGCACGCGGGCCACGTCGGCCGGCGCGGTGCGCGGCACGAATACCACCATCCCATCCGTGCGGCCCACGCCGTCTCCGCCGGCGGCGACGCTCGCGATCTCCACCCGGGCCACCGTCTCGCTCACCGCAGCGACTCCATGCGTGCGGTGCGCAGCCAGCCGGACGCGTGGTCGGCCGCTGCCGGCGCGGCAGGCGTGTCCGCCGCGCGTCGAGGCGCGGATCGATCGCGCTCCGCCAGGAGTGCGGCGGCAACGGCGGCGCGAATCACCCCCTCCTTCTCCGGCTTCCTGTTCACGAGATCGGGCAGGCGACGCTCGAGCCATTGGATCTCGATGGCACCGCTGCGGAACTCCGCGTCTTCCATGACGCGCAGATGGAAGTCGCGCGAGGTGTCCACTCCCTCGATCGTGAGCTCCAGCAGCGCGCGATGCATGCGGGCCACCGCTTCCGGACGTGTCGGGGCCCACACGATCAGCTTGGCGAGCATCGGATCGTAGTACAACGTGATCTCGCTCCCGGTCTCGATGCCGCCATCCCACCGCACGCCCGGGCCGCTTGGCACGTGGAGGTATTGCACGCGGCCAGTGGACGGGAGAAAGCCGTTCGCCGGATCCTCACTCGTGATGCGGCACTCCATCGCCCAGCCGCGCGGCACCAACTCCGACTGCTTGAACGGCAGTCGCTCGCCCGCCGCGATACGGATCTGCCACTGGACCAGGTCCACGCCGGTCACGAGCTCGGTGACGGGGTGCTCCACCTGGATGCGGGTATTCATCTCGAGAAAGTAGAACTCGCCCGACGCGTCGAGGAGAAACTCACAGGTGCCGGCGTTCACGTAGCCGGCGGCCTTCGCGGCGGCCACGGCCGCGTTGCCCATCTTGAACCGCAGCTCCGGCGTCACGGCGATGCTCGGCGCTTCCTCGATCATCTTCTGGTGGCGGCGCTGCACCGAGCACTCGCGCTCGCCCAGGTAGAGCATCGTGCCGTACGAGTCGCCGATGACCTGGATCTCGACGTGACGCGGACCGACGATGTACTTCTCCACGTAGACCGCATCGTCGCCGAAGGCGTTCTTCGCCTCGCGCTGCGCCGACTCGAGGGCTGTCGCGAGGTCTTCACGCTTGTGCACGATGCGCATTCCCTTCCCGCCCCCGCCGGCGGCGGCCTTGAGCAGCACGGGGTAGCCGAAGCGATCCGCCACCTCGCTCGCCTCGGCGGCATCGCGGAGTGCCGTGGTGGTGCCGGGAACGATAGGCGTGCCGGCCTTGATCGCGAGCTCGCGCGCCGCCGTCTTGCTGCCCATCGCCGCGATCGCCTCGGCCGGTGGGCCAATGAACACCAGCCCCGCCTCGCGTACGGCCCGGGCGAACCATTCGCGCTCGGCGAGAAAGCCATAGCCCGGATGGATCGCTTCGGCGCCCGTCTTCCGTGCAGCCGCAATGATCGCCTCGCCCTTGAGGTACGACTCGCTGGACGGCGCCGGACCGATCAGCACCGCCTCGTCGGCCTCGCGGACGTGCGGGGCGCGCGCGTCGGCCTCCGAGTACACTGCGACACTCTTCACGCCGAGCTCGCGGCAGGCACGGATGACGCGGAGCGCGATCTCCCCGCGGTTGGCGATCAGAACCTTCTTAAACATGACGCAGAACCTCTGCGGAGTTCATCCCGCACGGAACGCCGGAGCTCAGGCCAGGCATCAGAGCGGGATGTTCCCGTGCTTCTTCGGCGGGTTGCGGTCCCGCTTGGTGCGCAGCGTCTCGAGCGCGTCGATCAACCGCGGTCGGGTCTCCCTCGGATCGATGATGTCGTCGAGATAGCCGCGTCCAGCCGCGATGTACGGGTGCGCGAACTTCTCGCGGTACTCGTTGATCTTCTCGTCGGTCGCGGCGTCGGGATTGCTGCTCTCGGCGATCTCCTTGCGGAACAGGATCTCCACCGCGCCCTTCGGCCCCATGACCGCGATCTCCGCGGTGGGCCACGCGAGGTTCAGGTCGCCGCGAATGTGCTTGGAGCTCATCACGTCGTACGCGCCGCCGTACGCCTTGCGCGTGATGACCGTGAGCTTGGGCACCGTCGCCTCGCAGTACGCGTAGAGGAGCTTGGCGCCGTGTCGGATGATCCCGTTGTGCTCCTGCGCCACGCCGGGCAGAAAGCCGGGCACGTCTTCCAGCGTCACAATCGGGATGTTGAACGCGTCGCAGAAGCGGATGAACCGCGCCGCCTTCACGGACGCATTGATGTCGAGCACGCCCGCCAGCACGGCCGGCTGATTGGCCACGATGCCCACGCTGTAGCCGCCAAGGTGCGCGAAGCCGCAGAGAATGTTGCCCGCGAACTCGCGGTGCACCTCGTAAAACTCGCCGTCGTCCATCACCCGACGGATCACCTCGTGCATGTCGTACGGCTTGTTCGGATTGTCGGGCACCACGTCGAGCAGGCCTTCGTCGCGGCGGTCGCGCGGATCGGTGCCGCGGCCGCGCGGCGGATCATCCACGTTGTTGCTCGGGATGAAGTGGAAGAGATCGCGAATCGCCTGGAGGCATGCGGGCTCGGAGTCGTGCGCGAAGTGCGCGACCCCGGAGCGCTGCGTGTGCGTGTCCGCGCCGCCAAGCTCCTCCATCGTCACGTCCTCGTGCGTCACCGTCTTCACGACGTTCGGCCCGGTGACGAACATGTAGCTCGTCTTGCGGACCATGTACGTGAAGTCGGTGATCGCCGGCGAATACACGGCGCCCCCCGCGCAGGGGCCGAGGATGGCGCTGATCTGCGGCACCACACCCGAGGCCAGCGTGTTACGGAGGAAGATCTCGGCGTATCCGCCGAGCGATACGACACCCTCCTGGATGCGTGCGCCGCCCGAGTCGTTGAGGCCAATCACGGGCGCACCGTTCCGCATCGCCAGATCCATCACCTTGCAGATCTTCTCGGCGAACGCCTCGCTCAGCGAGCCGCCGAACACCGTGAAGTCCTGGGAGAACACGTAGACGAGGCGACCCTCGATGCGCCCGTAGCCCGTGACGACACCGTCGCCGTACGGTCGCTCCGTCTCGAGACCGAAGTCGTGCGAGCGGTGGACGACGAACCGGTCGAGCTCCACGAACGTCCCCTCGTCGAGCAGGAGGTCGAGCCGCTCGCGTGCGGAGAGCTTGCCCTTCCCGTGCTGCGCCGCGAGGCGCGCCTGCCCGCCGCCAAGCTCCGCTTCGGCGGCTCGGCGCTCCAGGAGGCCAAGCTTATCTCGCATGGTCATAGGCGCGGAAAGGTATCGCGTGCGCCCGGGCGCTTCTAGCCTGCTCGTCGAGCCGCATCACGGCGTGCGCGCCGGCTGCGGATGTGTGAGCCAGCGGGCCAGATAGGCGCGGAGCGCATCCGCATCGGAGGGCACTCCGCGAAAAGCGATGTGGCCGTCGGGGCGAATCAGGTACAGCGCACCCTCCGCCGCCCCGTATCGTCGGTGCGCCGCCGCCGATTCGTCGACCTCGCCGAACCGGATGTGCGACCCGGTGTGACGGAGGAGCACGGTCTTCACGAGCGACCCGTATCGCGCCTCCATGTCCGCCGCGAGGGCCGCGAGCTGCTCCACCAGCAGCGCCGCGTCGCCGGCGAACAGCAGCAGCCTGAACTCCGGGCCGTGCAGCAGGTCATAGAGCCGCCGCTGCGCGCTGAGCTGCACGTCGGGTGCGCGGTCGCCCGCTCGCGGAGCGCCCCGCCCAAGCCGCGCCGCGCCAGGACCATCGGTGGAGAGCGCGCTGTGCCGGTAGCGGATCCCCGTCTGCGACACGAAGCGCGCGATGCGCGGTCCGATGCAGGGCACGGTGAGCAGACGAATGCCGATCGTCGGCATGAACCGACGAATGAAGCGACGCACCGGTCCGCCACTCGCGAGCACGGCGAAGAAACGGTCGGTGGAGGACAACAGCTTCTTGCCGACCCGATGCCGCTCGTCGTTGTACGTGTCGAGGATCTGCTCCGCCACCTCGCCCCGACTCCAGAGTCCGAGCTTCCAGCCCAGATTGTAGGCGTCCTGAATGCCGGTGTTCATCCCCTGCGCGCCGGCGGGGCTGTGGATGTGCGCGGCGTCCCCCGCCACGAAGCATCGGCCCTTCCGGTACGCGGGCACGCCTCGGCGATGCAGGCGGTACCGGGTGAGCCACCGCGTGGTCACCACCTCCGGCTCTTCTCCGTTCGGCGAGCGAGGGGTCATGCTCCTCACCCGCGAGATGAACTCGTCGGGCTCGAGGTGCCGGCTCTCCGGATCGGCGGTAGCGGGAAGGATCATGATGATCCGGAACCGATGCCGTCCGGGCAGAGGAAAGGCGAGCAGCACGCCGTCCTCCCCGGGACAGATCGCCACCTGACCATCCGGCAGGCTCCATCTCATGTCGACGTCGCCGAGCAGGCACTCGTCGGGGTAGGTGTCGCCGGGAAAGGGAAGGCCGGACAGGCCCCGCACGGCGCTGTGGGCGCCGTCGCATCCGAGGATCCAGTCGGCACTCATGCGCTCCACTCGGCCGTCGGCGTGGCGCATCGTGGCCGTCGCAGTGGCGGGTCCATCGTCGAGACCGACGAGCTCCACGCCTCGCTCGACGACGATTCCCGACGAGGCGACGAGTGCGCCGAGGATGCGCTCGGTCTCGTCCTGCGGCAGGGATACGAAGCGCCCGTACGCACTGTCGATCCACTCCGGATTGATCCGGATGGACCCGCGACTCCCACCGTGGGTGAAGAGATTCGCCGCCTCCACCACGAGGGCGTTGTCGATCACCTCGCGCACGATGCCCAGATCCTCGAACAGCTCGAGCGTGCGAGCCTGGATCACAACGGCGCGCGAACGGTCGTCGGGCGGCGTGACGGCGAGGTCGATCACCCGAGGGCGAACGCCGTAGCGCGCGAGCACCGCGGCCATGGTGAGACCCGTTGGTCCGGCACCCACGATCAGGACGTTCGCCATGTCGATTCGCTTGGCTGGAGGGGACTGCGCCTCGCTGAGTCTGCTGGAATGGCGAGCCGAGTCAAGGCGTCGCCGAAGGCTGCGACGTGGGAGACGGAGGTGTTCGGTTCTTGCGAAAGGGTGGTGAAACCGGGCGCGCCGGAATGCATCGGCATGCCGACCTCACTCGAGCTCAGCCTTCGATGACCAAGCCGGCCCTCCATACCACGAGCTCGCCCCCAGCGCGTGCGGGTTCGACCGATCATGCACCGGCCGGCTTCGTGGCCGTGCGCGGCGCCCGCGAGCACAACCTCAAGAACATCGACGTCGAGATACCGCGCGATGCGCTGGTGGTCTTCACGGGCGTCTCGGGCTCGGGAAAGTCCTCCCTCGCGTTCGGAACGCTCTACGCCGAGGCACAGCGCCGATATCTGGACTCGGTGGCGCCGTACGCCCGGCGGCTGATCCAACAGGTCGGCGTCCCCGACGTGGACGCGATCGATGGACTTCCGCCCGCCGTGGCGCTTCAGCAGCACCGCGGCACGCCGACCACACGGTCGTCGGTGGGCAGCGTCACCACCATCTCGAACTCGCTTCGCCTGCTCTACTCGCGCGCCGGCACCTATCCGCCGCGGCAGCCCCATCTCGAAGCCGAGGCCTTCTCGCCCAACACGCCGGCCGGAGCGTGCCCGAGATGCCACGGCCTCGGCCGCGTGTACGAGGCGACGAGTGCGCCGAGGATGCGCTCGGTCTCGTCCTGCGGCAGGGATACGAAGCGCCCGTACGCCCTGTCGATCCACTCCGGATTGATCCGGATGGACCCGCGACTCCCATCGTGGGTGAAGAGATTCGCCGCCTCGAC
>JBJMNM010000435.1:0-6565 GCA_045804305.1 Gemmatimonadaceae bacterium
CGATACCTTCGCCGCCGGCGGGTCCCGTCCCTGCGATGATCATCTTGCGTACGAGCTGCGGCTCCATCAGCACGATTCCCTGCGCGATCATCCCGCCCATCGAGAACCCGAAGAGGTCCACCTGTTGGAGACCCATCGCCCTGATGAACGTGATGGCGTCCCTGGCCATCTGCTCGATCGAGGTGGCCGGTGCGCCACTGGTCGCACCGACGCCGCGATTGTCGAACGTGATCACGTGGTGCTTCGCCGCGAAGCCATCGACGACGCGAGGGTCCCAGTTGTCCAGGACAGCCGCCAGGTGAATGAGGAACACCACAGGGACGCCGGGATGGTTCGTCCCGAGCTCGCGGTAGGCGAACTCCACTCCGCCTGCGGTGATCGTTCGTGTCGGCACGTTGATCCAATTGACCTTCAGCTCCTGCGATGCGGTCATGTTGCTACCCTCCTGTCGGCGATGAACGTCACCTCGTGATCACCAGACGTGCCTCGTTTCACCTCAGTGAGACGACGACCTTGCCCTTGGCGCGCCCTCCTTCGACATAGGCCATCGCCTCCTTCGTCGATGCGAAGGGGAAGACTCGATCCACGACCGGGCGAATGATGCCGCCATCGATCAGCGACGCGATCTCGGTCAACTGCGCACCGTTCGCTCTCATGAAGAGAAACGAGTAGTGGGCTTGCCGGCGCCTCGCTTTCGCTCTGATCCCGTAGCTCAGGGCGCCCATGATCAGTCTCAGGATCCATGACGCGCCCAGACTTCGTGCGAACGCCGCATCGGGTGGGCCGGAGATGGAAATGAGCTGTCCACCGGGCTTGAGCACTCGCAGAGATTTCTCGAGCGTCACCTTGTCCAGGCTGTTCAGGACAACGTCGTAGTCACGGAGCACGCCCGCGAAGTCTTCCTTCCTGTAATCGATCACGACGTCGGCCCCGAGACTTCTGACCAGGTCCACGTTGGCCGTGCTCGTGGTCGTCGCCACGGTCGCGCCGAGGTGCTTGGCCAGCTGAATGGCAAATGTGCCCACCCCGCCCGAACCGGCATGGATGAGCACTTTTTGTCCGCGCTTCAGATTCGCCCGTTCGATCAGCGCCTGCCACGCGGTCAAGCCGACCAGGGGGATGGAAGCCGCTTCTTCCATGGTGAGCGCTTTTGGCTTGATCGCCACGTCATCTTCGTCAATCGAGATGAATTCCGCGAACGCACCGATTCGTCCGTCAGCCGGCCGCGCATAGACTTCGTCGCCGGGCTTGAATCGACGCACTCGAGACCCAACGCGGACCACGACGCCGGCAACGTCGTGGCCCAAGACGAGCGGCAGGGAATACCGCAGAAAGGTCTTGAACTCGCCATTCCTGATCTTGGAATCCAGAAGGTTGACGCCAGCGGCGTGAATCTGGACCAACACGTCATCCTCGCGAAGCTCGGGCTCCGGCACGTCGCCAGCCCGCACACGGTCGGCGCCTCCGTAACGATCGAGGATGAAGGCCTTCACGGGACGCCTGCGACCTGTCGCTCGAGTCCCTTCGGATCCGCGAAGAAGGCCGGCCCTGTCCCCTGACTCACCTTGTCGGGAAAGATCTCCTCGGTGCCCGCGATGATGCCCGCGACGATCGCCCGCGCGGCGTCCGCCGGCGAGGCCTTCTCGGCCGTCAGCGCCTCGCCCATCCTGGTGTCGATCGGGCCGGGATACACGCCGAACACCTGCGTGTTCTGTCCCCGCAGCATCGCGCGCGTGACCTGCGTGAGCGAGTGCGTCGCGGCCTTCGAGGCGCTGTACGCCGCGAGTATCGGGAAGCTGACGAACGAGGCGACCGAGTTGAGGTTGGCGACGGCGCCGCCGCCATTCTTCGCGAGCACTGGCGCGAAGGCCTGCGTGACGGCGAAGGTGCCGAGGAAGTTCACTTCCATCTCCTGTCGCCCGCCCTCGATCCACTTCGGATCGGTGAAGTCGCCGCCGAAGAAGCCAACGATGCCCGCGTTGTTGACGAGGAGGTCGACGTCCGTCGCAGTCGCAGCGGCGGCGGCGATCTGCTCGGCGTTGGTGACGTCGAGCTGCAGCGGTGTGACGCGAGAGCCGTGGCGAGCCGCGAGCGGGCCGAGGGCCGAGATGTCGCGGGCGGCGGCGTACACCTTTCGTACGCCGGCCGCGACCAGCGCGTCCACGACGGCTTCACCGATGCCACGATTGGCGCCGGTGACGAGCGCGGTCCTGCCTGAAAGTGCGTAACCCATGTCGAGACTCCTGGCGCTCGCAACACGCGAGGCGGAAAGCGGCACCCAGGTCCGGGACGCCGAGAATAGACCGTTCTGTCTATCCATGGCGTTGACAATAGACCGGTCTGTCTATATTGTCAAGGCATGCCGCAGAAAGCCAGGAAACGCAGGAAAACTCCCGAGCTCGGCGTCCGGGATCGCCTTCTCGACGCCGCCGACCGCTTGTTCTACCAGGAGGGCGTGCGGGCCGTGGGCATCGACCGCGTCCTGGCGGAGGCCGACGCGGCGAAAGCGTCGCTCTATCAGCACTTCGGCGGCAAGGACCAGCTCGTCGCGTCGTGCCTCGAGCGCCGAACGGTGGACGCCCGAGCGAACATCGAGGCGTACCTCGCCGACACGCCGGCGTCACACCGCGCGCTCAGGTTTTTCGACTGGGTGGTGGAGTGGACGGAGTCGCAGGAGTTCCGCGGTTGCCCGCTGCTGCATACGCTGAGCGAGCTCACCGATTCAGCGCACCCGGCACGCGCCATTGCTCTCCGTCAGCGCGAGTGGTTCGCCGAACGTTTGCTCGAGTGGACGAAAGCGGCGGGGGCGAAGGACCCGAAAACGACCGCTCGCGCTCTCATGGTGCTGTTCGACGGCGCCGTCGCGGGATCCGAGGTTGACGGGCCGCAGCGGGCGAGCGACGCTCGATGGATGGCCAGAAAGTTGTTGGCCGGCTGAACGCGCGCGCTCCTCATCGCTGCGAACGCGCGACGTCTTCGCCGCTTCTACTTCAGCGTGGCCCGCAGCTCGGCGAGCGCCTCGTCCATGTCGTCGACGCCAACGAGGCCGAGGCGCGGGAACTCGAGCTGGAGGATGACATACACCGTCAGCCCGATGGCCGTCGCGACTCCGAGCATGTACAGCCACGGACGGTTCGGGCCACCAGCCAGCGCGTAGCCCGCGAACAAGGCGGATGCCATGCCGGCGACGACCAGCATCAGGTAGATCACTCTTGGTGGATGGTTCCGTCGCGCCATCCGCTCCTTTTCCACCGCACCGAACATCTCGTTGAGCGAGGGCAGCAGCAGCATGCGCGCCTTCTCCCCCTGCGGCGTCAGGCATGCCGCCACCGAACGCGACCAGAGATCATTTTGGGCGCGTGAGACGCCGGCCGGTTCGCGCAGGGCTTCCGCGGCGCCGGCGGCCCCGGCATACCACGCGATCAGCTCGTCGACGTAGCGCCGGAAGCTGTCGCGAATCTCGCCTTGCGCGTCCGAGGCGAGGGCATCGATCCGTTGCCACGCGGTGCCGGCGGCGTTCGCCTCGTTGGCGATGAGCTGCCGGCGCTGGTCAAACCGGTTCGTGGCGCCGGAGAAGGCGAATCCGAGCAGCAGCGCCGTCAGGCTGAACACGACGCCATCCGCCACGCCGACGCCGTGCCGCCCCTGCGCTCCGTAGAGCGCCACCTGATGCTCGCCGAGCTGTCTACCGACCTCCAGGAACAGCAGCATCCCGAGGAACAGACCAACGGCGACCCACACCGCCGCCAACGCGAAGCGGCGCTTCAGCGCCTGAGCGGACGCGTCGACCGGCTGCGCCATTCGAACGCTCGTCATCGGCAATCAATCATCGCGATCCCTCACAAGCGAAGTTGCAATCGTGACTGGAAGAATCTCGTCTCGCCGGTCGTGCCGAATCGCTTCAGCACTCCTTCACCGTAGGCGAACTCGAGGCGCACGTTGTCCGTGAGATACCAGTTGAGCATTGGCGTGAGGCGCCAGAAGATGCCCCCCTGCACCGGGCCGTTGGTCAGGTTGCTGTAGGAAAACTTCAGCATCGGCGCCCAGGCGCCCGGCCCGCCCTGCACAACCGTGCTGTCTGCGGACACCTCCTTGAAGTAGCTCCCGGCGAGATTGAACGCTCGCGTCTCGCCGGACGTCACCCATGCGACCACGGCCTCTCCCCCGTGAAACCACGGGCTGCCCATCTCCGCGGAGCTCACGCGCTGCCAGTAGTACTCGCCGCCGACCAGGACGCGGCCGGGCCGGTAGTAGACTTCCGGACCGAAGGTGAGCGCCGAGTGCGCCGGAAACTTGCCCGTGTCGATGAAATAGGGCGCGGGGTAGGCTTCTGGCTTCGAGCGTAACTGGATCGAGTCGCTATTGACGTCGCCCACGCGGAAGTTCATGCCGAGATGCACCAGCGTACCGGCGGTGTCGGACGACATGCGACTGTAGCCACCCCGAGCCACGAACTGATAGTTGTAGCTCGAGAAGCTCTGCCCCTCCGAGAGCCAGTCGGTGAATGCGCCCAGATTCCAGAACAGGTGGCTGCTTGGTACATAGCCCAGCCACTTGATCCCGTCGGCGAGGAGGGGCACGGTGGCATCGGTGAACGGCAGTCGCTCCATCGACCAGCCGTCGTATCCCACCATCACCTTGTTCAGGCTGAAGCCCTCCTTCGCCCGACCGACGAAGAAGTGGCTGTTGATCTCCGGCACCGCGACCATGAGGCCCGTCTGTCGGAAGAGCCACTTGCTGGTGGCGGCATCGTACATCACGCCCATCTGCCAGGTGAAGGACCGCTCGGTCTTGAAGCGCCCGCCGAAGAGCAACCGCGCGTCACGGAGCCTGAACTGCGGGATGAGCGACGGGAATTGCTCCTTGCTGGCCGAATCCTGCGAGTAGGCGATGACGTCGTAGAGCAGGCCGCCGCCGGCATGCAGCGTCATGAAGCCGAGGTTCCACTCCGGGCGTCGGAGCCACTGCCGTGGGGACGACCCTTCGTCGTCCCCCTCGCCCGCGGTCAGCTCCGATGCGGGCGCGGAATCGCGCTTGGCGTCGGCGCGCGGCGTGGCGGTCGTCTGAGCGACGACCGCCTGCTGGCCCGCCAGCCACAGGCCGGCGACCACCAATGCCGTTCGGGCATGCGCGCGGCTCATGCCTCGCGACCGCCGGCCACGCCGCCGGCCGTCCCTGGTGCGCGCAACCGACCGATCTCAGTACTCATCGAAATAGCGCTGAATCGTCCGCGTGTCCGACGTCTTGAGCAGCGCCAGTCGCAGCAGCACGCGCGCCTTCTGCGGATTGAGGCCGAGCGACGCCACGAGCCCTTCCTTGTCGTCGTTGACCTCCACGTTCCGGCCGACCTGACCGGTCGTGACGCGCGATGAGCGCACGCCCACGATCGAGCGCTTCGCCTGTGCGGCGAGTGCGTCGAGTGCGGGTTTCGTCATGTTGCCGTTGCCGACGCCGGCGATGATGATGCCCTTCGCGCCCGCGGCGGCCGCGGCGTCGATCAGCGCCCCGTCCATGTTCTCGGTCGCCATGATGATGTCGACCCGCGGCAGGACGGTGTTCCGGTCCACCGAGAACTCGGAGCTCGTGGTGTTCTTTCCGACGGGGCGGCGATACCACTCGGGCTCCCCGTACGCGACGGTGCCAATCAGGCCCGAGAGCGGCGACATGAACGTCTGCACCGCCGTGGTGCTGGTCTTCGTGAGGGACGACGCGCCATGAATCCAGTCGTTGACCACCACCAGCACGCCACGCCCGACCGCGCCCTTGCTGGCGGCGATCGCGACGGCATTGTAGAAGTTCAGTGGGCCGTCCGCCGAGAGCGCCGTCGACGGCCGCATCGACGCGGTCAGCACGACGGGCTTGTCGGATTTCACCACCAGGTTGAGGAAGAATGCCGTTTCCTCGATCGTATCGGTGCCGTGCGTGATCACGACGCCGGTGACGTCGGGCTGCGCGAGCAGCTCGTTGACGCGGTTGGCCAGCTTCAACCAGACCTCGTCATTCATGTCCTGCGAGCCGATGTTGGAGATCTGCTCACCCTTGAGATGCGCGAGCTTCTTCGCCTGCGGTACGGCATTGAGCAGTTGCTCAACGCCAACCTGGCCGCTCGAGTAGCCGGCCTGGACGTCGCTCGCGGCGGCGCCGGCGATGGTGCCACCGGTCGCGAGAACGACGACTGTTGGGAGATCGTCGCGGCGAACTCCGTCGCCCCCCTGCTGCGCGGCACCCCGTTCAGTCGCGATGGCGAGACTCACGAGGGTGGTAGCGATGACGGGAACGATCTTCGATCGGAAAACGACATTACGACTGGACATGGCGATACTCCTGCTACGGTGACTTCAGCGAGCGATCAACATCAACCAGGGCGTTCCAACCACCAGGTAGAGCAGGATGCAAAACCCGGTATGGATGCCCCCGAGGCGATACAGGTCGTTCTGTGACAAGTAGCCGCTTCCGGCGAACAGCAGATTGGCGCTCGACGCTTGCGGCGCGATGGCGGCGAAGTAGTTCGTCGCGAAAAGGAGCTGATATGCGAGCAACGCCGGCGACACTCCCAGCTTGATGC
>JBJMNM010000436.1:0-5948 GCA_045804305.1 Gemmatimonadaceae bacterium
CGTGATCGTCTTTCTCATTCCCACACTGACCATGATCGCAGCGCGAGGTCGGTGAAGTACCACTGACTACCGGCAACAGAATCCACGGAAACGACGGAAGAGGCAGGAAAGGGCGGATCGCTCCGTAAGGGCCGGTCTCCGCGCACACTGGTCGGCTCCGCAACACCAAAAAAAACAGCTGCTTGGGGTCTACGGGATGCTGCTCGGCGCCGGTGCCTTACTGGTGTGCTTGATCCGCAGGTTCCTGCCTCTTCCGTCGTTTCCGTGCATTCAGTTGATCGACACCGACAGCGAGCCATCACTTCCCGAATCGCAACCCGGGGAACGCGGCGCCGAGCGCGAGCCCGAGCACGTACAGCCAGCCGAACAACCGGTTGTGCACGAGGCACACGCGATGGTACCAGAGCGGCCAGCCCACATAGCCCGCGGGAGCCTGGCCGGGTGCCGGCTCGGACATCACGCGCAGGGCGTGCAGCGCGCGCGGCGCGGCAAAGACCACGACCAGCGCAAACGGCGTGATCGCGGCCATCACGATGCCCAGCACGATCACGACGTACATCGCGATCACGGCGGCGCGGTTGAGCGCGCGGGCGCGGCGCTCGCCGAGGAGCACGGGAAGCGTCCGCTGATGCTGACTGTCGTCGAACACGCGCTGGTCGATGTGCTTGCCGACGAGGATCGACATCACACCGAGGCCGTACGGGACGGACGCGATCAGCGCGCCGCTGGAGAACTGCCCCGTGATCACGTAGTAGCCGCCGGCGATCATGAGCGGGCCCCACACCACGAAGGCGGCGACCTCGCCGAGCCCGAGCTCCTTGAGCGCGCGCGGGGCGGCGTCGTAGGCCCAGAGCAGCAGCGCCCCGGCCGCGACGAGCAGCACCGCCGGCAACCCACGCTGCATCACGAAGTACACGCCGATCGCCACGGCCACCGCCGACAGAATCAGCAGCCCGCGCACGAGCAGCGTGGAGCTGACCGCGCCGCTCAGCAGCGGATGCACCGTGTAGCGCCGCCGCGGCGAGTCGTCGGTGTCGTGCCCACGCTTCGCGCCGAAGTAATCGTTCGACAGGTTGCTGATCGCGTGCAGCACGACGTACGCGACGAGCACGAGCAGGAACGGAACGAGCTGAAACCGCCGGTCGGTCAGCGCGAGCAGCCCGGCGATGAGGGCGGCCTGGAACGAGATGACGAGGATGACGCTGCGGGCCGAGTACAGGAACCGCGCGATCGGATCGAGGTTGACCAGGTCGTCGGCGAGCGGCGGGTAGAATCCGGTGAACGCGCGCGCCCACTCGCGTGGGCCACGGCCCGCGGGGCGATCGGTCGATGCATGGGTCATTGGCGGCGGCTCTCAGGTCGGGCGACGGTGAAAGATAGTCAGCGAGCCGGCCCTCCCGTCATCCCGAGACGCTTCGCTCCGGCGGGATGACACATTCCTGATGCGTAGGTTGGCCCTGCGCTCGAAAGACGTCGCCCCCGGCCAGGCCCGCCCCCATATTTGGAGCCGTGACCCTCGACGCCTCCACCCGGCATCCTGCCTTCACCCCGTTCTCCGCGTGCGGCGCGGTGCCCTCGCCGTCCCAGCGCGAGGCCATCGAGGCCGGGCCCGGGTCGTTGCTCGTGCTCGCGGGGCCCGGCGCCGGAAAGACGTACTGCCTCACCGAGCGGATTCGCTTCCTCATCGAGCGGCACGGTTTCCATCCGGCCCGCATCTGCGCCTTCACCTTCACCAACAAGGCGGCGGGGGAGATCGGCCATCGGCTGGCCGCCACGCTTGGCGCAACCGCGGACAGCATCACGGCCGGCACCATCCACGCCTTCTGTGCCTCGCTCCTGCGCGAGCTCGGGGCGCACGTCCTCCTCGAGCCGGGCTTCGGCATCGCCGACGAGGAATATCAGCTCAGCGCCCTCCGGCGCATCGAGGGCCCGCGCCGCTGGCACCGCAACACCCTCACTCGCTTCTCGGCCCACCGCTTTCGCGGCGACGCGCTGTTCCACGACGATCTCGCGCTCTTCCAGCAGTACGAGCGCTTTCTCGCCGAGCGCAAGCTCGTGGACTTCGACACGCTGGTGGTGAAGGCCGCCGAGCTGCTCGAGCGGCCCGACGACGCAGCCGCGGTCCGATCGAGATTCGACGTCGTGCTGGTGGACGAGTTCCAGGACCTGAACCCGGTGCAGTATCGCGTCATCAAGGCACTGGCGCGGGAGCACCGGCACATCTTCGCCGTTGGCGACGACGAGCAGTCCATCTATTCGTGGGCGGGGGCCGACCCTGCGGTGTTCCGCAGCTTCGTCAACGACTTCGGCATCACGGCCAAGATCCATCTCGAGGAGAACCGCCGCTGCCCGCGCGACGTCTTCGCCCTCGCGCGCAAGCTCGTGATGATCAACACGCCGATCTTCGAGGATCGCGTGGCGGCCATCGCCGATCACGATTCGGCCTTTCCCGCGGCCGCGCACGGCTTCGAGAGCGACGCCACCGAGATGGCCTGGATCATCGACGACATCCGGCGGGATCGCGAGCGGAACAACCACGCGTGGGGCGACGTCGCGCTGCTGTATCGCAAGCACGAGATCGGCGAGGGGCTCGAGGCGGCGTTCCTCAATGCGGGGCTGCCCTGCCGCCTCGCCCAGGGACGTGCGCTCAGTGAAGACCCCGTCGTGGCCTACGTGATGGCGGCGCTTCGCGTGATCGCCAATCCGGTCTGCGATCTGTCGCGCGACGCCTTCTTCGGCGTGGTACTGCCGCGCCCACTGTTCGACGAAGCACGCGCGCAGGCGGAGGCGAGCCGCCACGATCTCCGGCGGCAGCTCAACTACATGTCCAGGCGGCTGCCAAGGGCGCACGAGAGTGGCCGGCAGGTGCGTCGAGCGCTCACCGATTGGCGGAACCTCGAGGCGCTCGGCAAGCGGCACACCACGCTCGCGGCGCTCGTGCAGGAGCTGCTGTCGCGCCGCGTCGGCAGCGTACGCTCCGTCCTCGACGACCGGCACGACGAGATCACCGATCCGGCGTCGCTCCCGGACGTCGTACGGCTCGCGAACCGCCTCCGGGCGGCGAGGGATCGACAGGTCGGGCTGTGGATGCCGCGCATGGGCGGCATCGAGATCGCGCTCAAGGGGATGCTGGGCACCCTCGGCTTCACCGTGCGCCTCGCGGGCGCGCCCCATCCCGACTGCGAGCCGATCGGGCCCGACGACGTTCCTTCAGTCGGCATCGCCCTCGGCGTGTTCAAGGCCGTGCAATTGCTCGAGATGACGGATGCCACGACCGCCTTCACCGACTTCACGGCCGTCGATCTCGAGACGACCGATCGCGACACGTCGAGCTGCGAGGTCCTGGAGATCGCCGCGGTACGGGTACGCGGCGGCAGGATCGAGAAGACCTTCGACTCGCTGGTCAAGCCGCGCGGGCCGATCGCTCCTGGCGCCACGGACACGCACGGCATCCGAGCGACCGACGTTGCGACGGCGTCGCGCTTCGAGGACATCTGGCCGAAGTTCCGCGCCTTCTGCGGCGACGACGTGATCGTCGCGCACAACGGCTACGAGTTCGATTTCCGCATCCTGGGCCGCGTGGTGCGCGCGATGGGCAAGCGGTTCGATCTCTGCACCTACGACACGCTGCCATTGGCGCGGGATCTCTATCCCACCAGCCGCAAGCTCGTGGATCTCGCGCGCAACTTCGGCATTCCACCCGGCCGCTCGCACCGCGCGCTCGACGATACGCTGACGCTCGCGAAGATCGTCCTCGCGCTGGACGAGGTGAAGCGCTCGCGCGCCCGCAAGACGGCGCTGGTCAACCTGCTCGATCAGCTCGGGATCGCGCTCGCGCTGAGCGACGAGGAACGGCTCTGCGCGGAAGCGCGCATGTTCCGGCAGATCACGCGCGCCTTTGCGCTCGGCCGCTACAGCACCTGTCTGGAGATGTACGAGCACGAGCAGGGCGACGACATCACGATCCCCGCCGCCGACGAGGTGATCGACCGGTTGGGCGGCGCGGCCCTCATGTTGAAGATCCGCGCCGACCGCACCGCCGACGAGCGCTATCCCGCCGCGATGCTGCGGCTGCGCCGCCTGATCGCCGAGATCCCCGACGTCCCACTGCACGAGCAGCTTTCGCTCTTTCTGGAGCGGGCGGTGCTCTCCAGATGGGATGGTCACGAGCCCGACCGCGCGCGCGTCAATCTGCTCACGCTGCACTCCACGAAGGGCCTGGAGTTCTCCCGCGTGTACGTGGTGGGCGTGGAGGACGCGCAGCTGCCGGGCGGCTCGCCGACCTCCGGGCCCAAGCCGGAGGAAATCGAGGAGGCGCGCCGGCTGCTGTACGTGGGGATGACGCGAACAAAGGAGCGGCTCGTGCTCACTCGCTCGGCCATGCGTGGCGGCAAGCCGACGCGCGGGCACCAGTTCCTCGACGAGATGGGCCTCTCGCCGCTGCCGCCGGCATGAGCGCGGCCGAGTGGAAGGTCGCAGTCGGCGCGGACGAAACGACGGCCGTCTACGAGCCGCCGGCGTCGGGCGCCGAGCGGGCGGTCTACGTGTGCGCGCACGGTGCGGGTGGCAACATGTCCGACCGCGGGATGCTCGCGACCGCGAACGCGCTGCGCGGGCGCGGCATCGGCGTGGTGCGCTACAACTTCGTGTACTCGGAGAAGAAGAGCGGACGCCCCGACCGAATGCCCAGGCTGATGGAGACGGTCGTCGCGGTGGTGGATCGCGTGCGCACCGAGCTCCGCCCGACGAAGCTCGTCATCGGCGGCCGGTCCATGGGCGGCCGAGCGGCGTCGATGCTGGCCGCCGAGGGGTTCGACGCTGACGGCCTGCTGCTGCTGGCGTATCCCCTGCACCCCGCCGGCGCACCGGAGAAGCTACGCGTGGAGCATCTTCCTCAGATCCGCATGCCCGTGCTGTTCCTGAGCGGAACACGCGATGCGCTGTGCACGCCGGCCCTGATGGAGCGCGCCGTGGCGACGATGACCGCGCCTGTGGAGATGCATTGGGTGGAAGGGGCGGATCACAGCTTTCACGTTTTGAAGTCGTCCGGGCGGACGGATGGACAGGTGCTCGATGAGATCGCCGATGCGAGCGGGCGTTGGGTTGAAGCGTTGTGATGAGACGAGCTGCATTTACCGCAGAGGACACGGAGGGACGCAGAGGACGCGGAGGAAAGACGGCGACGGCGCTCAGAGGCGATTGATCATTCTGGTAATCCCGTCCTTGAGGTGCTGGACGTGAAAGTTGATCAGAAGACCCACGGGGTATTCGCTCGCCCTCAGATAAGATAGCAATTGTGCCTCGTGGATCGGCATTACCTTAGCAATAGCCTTCAACTCGACGATCACTACATCTTCGACGATCAGGTCGACCCGGTATCCCACTTCTATGCGCATCCCCTCGTACAACACAGCAAGTGGAACCTGGGCCAGTACTCGGAGCCCGCGCTTTCTCAGCTCGTACGCAAGGCAGGCCTCGTAGGCACTCTCCAGTAGTCCTGGCCCGAGTGCGGAGTGGACCTTCATCGCCGCGTCGACAACTCGGCCGCTTCGGTCGTTGATGTCGTCAATATTCATGTTGTTGTAGTCCTCCGCGTCCTCTGCGTCCCTCCGTGTCCTCCGCGGTAAATGGTGTGCTGTTTTTGGGACGCAAGAGCATACACATCGCTCGTCATCACCACGTCATCAAAAAAGGGACACCATGCACCGTGTCTTTCTGTTCGCCGGCCTGTGTGCCGGGCTCATGGTCGCCGAGTCCGCGCTCGCCCAGCAGCCGTCAGCCGCACGTCCGAATGGCGGCGGGCCGGGTGGACGCGGCACACCCATCCAGGCCGGCGAGTCCTGCCCGCCCGGCAGCACGGAGATCCGCCCCCGACTCTGCATGGCGCCCGAGTCGCCGGTGCCGAGCATCGTGGACTATCGGCCGCGGTCGACCCTCGTCGTGCCGGC
>JBJMNM010000437.1:0-3754 GCA_045804305.1 Gemmatimonadaceae bacterium
CACGCGCAGCACCGTGACGATCGGTGCGGCCACCCATGGCAGCGCGAGCAGGTGAGGGAGGAACACGGCGGAAAGCTAAATGGATCTACTGTAGTTCTGGATGACTGAATCACTCAGCACAGCGAACGCTGTGGCAGAACGCAGGTTGTCCAATAGTGAGTCGATGAGTGGAGTACTCAAGACTCCACTCGATACCGCACTACCGCCGAGTCGACGTCGTACAACTGCGTTCTCTGTAGTGAGCGACCGAGATGTCCAAGAGGCCAGTCGAGTACCGCTGCACTGCAAAAAACGAAGGGCGCTGCTCCTGCGAGCAGCGCCCTTCGTTTTTGCAGTGCAGCGGTACTCGACTGGCCTCCTGGACATCTCGGTCGCTCACTACAGAGAACGCAGTTGTACGAGGTCGACCCGGCGGTAGTGCGGTATCGAACGGAGTCTTGAATACTCCACTCGATGACTCACTACTGGACGACCTGCGCTCTACCAGACCGTTCTCTGTACTGAGTGACTCGGTTATCCAGAACTACAGTAGATCCATTTAGCTTTCCGCCGTGTTCCTCCCTCTCCTGCTCGCGCTGCCATGGGTGGCCGCACCGATCGTCACGGTGCTGCGCGTGCTCCGCTCCCGGTCTCTCGATGACGAGTCCGCGTCCGTCACACCCGCCGCGCCGCTCGTCTCGCTCGTGATCCCGGCCCGCAACGAAGCACGCAGCATCGCGCGCTGCGTGGAGTCACTGCTCGGATCGTCATATCCGGCGCTCGAGATCATCGTGGTGGACGATCACTCCGCCGACGACACAGGCGCGATCGTGCGTGGCATCGCGTCGCGCGACGCGCGGGTGCGCGTCGTCACGCCGCCGCCGCTGCCCGACGACTGGTTCGGCAAGCAGTGGGCATGCGCGGCGGGTGCCGAGCTCGCGCGCGGTGAGATCATCGGCTTCATGGATGCGGACACCTGGTCGGCGCCGGACCTCGTGCCGCGTGTCGTGAACGCCATACGCGCGCGTGGCTCCGATCTGCTCACCGTCGCCGGCGATCAGGAGATGGGCTCGTTCTGGGAGCGCATCATCCAGCCGCAGGTGTTCGCCGTGATGTTCGCGCGCTTCGGCGGCACGGAGATCGTGAATGAATCGCGCCGGGTGGCAAACAAGATCGCCAACGGCCAATGCATGTTCTTCCGCCGCGAGGCCTACGACGCGATGGGCGGGCATGCAGCCGTCAAGCACAAGGTCGCCGAAGACCTCGCGCTCGCGCAGCGCTTCTTTCTCGGGAACCGGCGCGTCACGTTGATCCTCGGCCGCGCGCAGCTGCGCACGCGCATGTATCACTCGCTGCGCGAGCTCGTCGCAGGCTGGGGAAAGAACATCTACGCCGGTGGCGTGGACGCGATGCCCTTCGGCGCAGCCGGGCAGCTCCTGTATCCGCTCCTGCTCCTCATCCCGGGGCTGACGGGGCTCGTGCCGCCCGTGCTGCTCCTGCTCGCGCTGGCGGGCGTGCTCGGCAAGGGTGTGCTCGTGTGGTCGAGCATCGTGACGGGAGTGAACCTGCTGTGGTGGCTGGCGGTGTACGCCGCCATGGGGCTCACGCCACTCTACGCGCTGCTGCATCCGCTCGGCGCGGCCGTGATGCTGTACATCGCCGCGACCGCGATCGCCCGCGGACGGCGCGTCACCTGGAAGGGGCGGGCTTACAGAGCGGCCTAGTGCTCGGCCGCGACCGTTCCGGCGCGCGAGCGGGCCAGCATCTCGTCCTGCGGCGGCTGCCGCTCGGCGTGCCAGCGCACTCCGACCGAGAGGAGCTGCGACGCGAGCGCGACGTTCTCGGCGAACCCCGCGTTCGAGAGGTGATGGAACCGGTACGTCGTGGTCAGCTCGTAGCTCCGGCTGATCGCGGCGCGCAGCCCGGCTTCGGCCGTCACGGTGAAGTTGAAGCGGGAGGCCGCCGTAGTCGGCATCTCGCGATCGGTCCACAGCATGCCGCCGGTTGTCGCCAGCACGGGCCGAATGCGACCGTCGCGGCGGAAGACCCACGTGAGACCGAGCGGGCTCACCCCCGCACCGAACGCCGACCCCGGCGGGAAGGTGCGCTGAAACGGCGTGAGCTCGCACTTATGCTCGCTGCACCGCGCGCTCGCGGTCTGCGTCCCCTGGGCTGTCGGCAGCGGCGGCGAGAATACGGCCGCCGGCACGACGTCGGCCGTGTACTCGAGCGTCATGTTGGGCGACGACGCGATCATGCGGGTGAATCGCGCCGCCACGACCGCCATGTTCACTCCCGGCGTGTTGCCCAGGATGCCCCACATCGGGGAATGAGTGCCCCGGGCGAACCAGAGCTCCACGCCGTGCTCCATGGGACGCGGGGCGTGCACCGATTCTGGCGCGGTCACCTGCGCCGGCGCGGGAGCGGCGGACAACGCCAAGGCGATGAGAGCTGCGAAGCGCGTGGCCGACCTGAGAATACGTACCTCCCGCTGATGGATGCCGAGCTGACGCCAGAGATACCGCTCAGGCGAACCCGAAACAACCTTGACCAAGGGAAATCTCATGCCGTCACACCCGGCGGAGAGGCCACCGCGGCGAGACGGCCCGCGTCATCCGACCCGGGCCGGTGTGGGTGGCGTCGCCGGACGACCCTATGCCGCGCTGTGGCCCGCCGCCGCACCACGCCGAATACCGCGACGAGACCGGTTGCGACGAGTACCAGCGATGCAGGCTCCGGCGCGGTCGTGATGTTGTCGATCGCGAACTGCGTGTAGCGCTGCGCCTGCTGGAAGGAGATGATCGCCGATCCCACAGACTCGGGACCGTCGTAGACGAACCGCCCTTCGACGAAGGGGCCGACCGGGCCGACGGTCGTCAGCACCGTGTAGTTGTGGATGAGGGCGTTGGTCGCATCGAGCAGTCGCACGAAGAACGAGGGACTCCCCATCCGAGTGCTCGCGACCTGGATCGTCGTGCCGCTGATGCTTTCGCTCAGGCCATCGAACCTGATGTTCGCCTGCGCACCTGATGGCGCCGGTGATGCCGCCACGGCCAGCATGACGAGGAGTTGAATGAGTGCCGTACGTCCGGGGTGTCTCATGATCCGGGGCTGCGGTGGGGTGGAGAGGGACCGAATGGGTCGCGCTCCCGCAAGCTCGTTGCCCATTCAGCGTCAGCCGAGCACGCCAACTAAGGCAATGGCACGTAGCGATTTACGCCTAATACTCGCCCGTGCGCTCGTTGCGGGCTCATCTGTTGACGGGGTGGCGCGACAGGTATGAGGCGCGAACACAACGCAATTGTCGAGTGCGCTACCCGCGACTGGCGCCGGTCAGGGCTCGGACCGCGCCGCCACTGGCGTGAGCCCCGCTTCGGCCAGCTCGGCCCGCACTCCTTCAGCTCGCCCAGCCGCCACCCAGAACAGCCGCGTCGGATCGAGCATCGAACGGACGGCGGTGCGGAGCTGCGCGGGCGTCATGCTGCCGAGTGCCCGCTGCGCGGCCACATACGACGCCGCCGAGCGGCCGCTCCGCGCCAATTCCAGGATCTCCGTATTGATCCGCTCCAGCGACGACAGATCGCGCGGCACTCCAGCCGAGGCCGCGGCGGCCGAGACCTGCGCCAGGAAGGTCGCGTTGAGGGAGTCGTCGCGCAGGCGGGTGAGCTCCGTCCTGATCTCGGCGATCGCGTCGCCTACCTTGTCCGGCTGAAGAGGGATGTCGAACAGCATGAAGGCACCGCGGCGGTCGGCCTCCACCGAGAAGGGATAGACC
>JBJMNM010000438.1:0-3038 GCA_045804305.1 Gemmatimonadaceae bacterium
AAAATCTAACCCAACACCAAGCTCTTACAAAATAATAAAAACGCCTCCGGCGGAGAACGCCTTGCTCTCGGCGGCGCTGACGACCACATTGTCGATCGCCGAATCGTGCTCCCATTCATCGAGCGCACGCGTGAGTTCGCGCACCATGTTGAGCGTGATCGCGTTCAGCGCCTGTGGCCGGTTGAGAAAAACCGCGCCGCTGGCGCCTCGGCGCTCGCACATGATTTCGGCCTCGGACATCGCGATCATGGGTTAGACCCTCGCAACCGCAATGACAACCTCGCGAGCGCCTCAAAGCTCGTCTATGCTCGGCATGACCGATTGGTCGCATCGGCGTTCGGTAGAACTTATTATGTCCAGCCGCTTTCAACTTCCAGAACGCGAGCATGGTGCAGCTCGACAGCTTCCAGCGTCGGGACAAGCACATCGCGGACAGTGTGGCGGCGAAGAACGGCGCAGCCTCCACCTTCTCGAAGCCGCCGTACAACCGAACGCTCACGGCGCTCAGCTTCGGCGGGCCGATCATCCGGGACAAGCTGCACATCTTCGGCTCCTACGAGGGGAACATCCAGAACCGCTCGAGCCGGGTTGATTTCACCGGCGCGCCGACCGGCTTTCCCGCGCTGGACACGGTGAATCTCGCGCAATACAGCGGCACGTTCGGATCGCCGTTCCGCGAGGATCTGATCTTCGCGAAGCTCAGCGACGCGATCAACGACCACTCGTCGCTCGACGTCAGCTTCACGAACCGGCATGAGACGGACGTACGCGACTTCGATCTCACGCACGCCTACCAGGCAGCCGTGAACTATCACCAGACGGTGACGGTGGGCCAGCTGAAGCACAGCTGGTTCGTGGGGCCCTGGCTCAACGAGGCCAAGGCCGATCTCTCGCGGTTCACGCGGAACCCGGCGCCGTACACGCCGGGCATTCCGGCACGCGACTACCTCTACAACGGCGACCATTTCATCGGTAGCAACCGGAGCACGCAGGACTTCACGCAGAAGCGGCTCGGTCTGCGCGACGACATCACATTTTCGGGCCTCCAGGCGATGGGCGAGCACGTCATCAAGGGCGGCGCCAGCCTGGACTTCGTGAAGTACGACATCTACAAGGACAACGACGGCACGCCCACGTTCTACTACGCGCCGGCCAACAATGGGCAGACGTACAACTACGCCACGCCGTTCCAGCTCGTGTACGGCCGGGGCGATCCGAACTTCAACGCGCCCAACCGCCAGGTGGGCATGTACCTCCAGGACGACTGGTCGCCCACGTCGCGGCTCACCATCAACGCGGGCATCCGCTGGGACTACGAGTCCCACATGATGAACTACGACTACGTGACGCCGAGGGCGGTGGTCGACAGTCTGACGAAGTACAACAACGTGCTGCCGACGCCGCTGGACCTGAGCCGCTACATCAGCACAGGCAGCAACCGGAAGCCGTTCTACGGCGCCTTCCAGCCGCGCATCGGATTCTCATATGCGGTCGACCAGGCGAGCCGCACGACGGTCTTCGGCGGGTTCGGCATCTACTACGACCGCAACCTGTTCGACGTCTCCGTGGACGAGACGCAGAAGATCACGCACCCGACGTACACGATCCAGTTCGCGCCGCGCGGTGTGACTCCGACCGCCGGTCAGATCGCGTGGAATGACGCGTATCTCACCGCGGACCGGACTGCCCTCGACGCCCTGGTCGGTACGTCGGGCAAGCCGGAGGCCTGGTTGATCAACACCGACCTCAAGGTGCCCAAGTCTCACCAGTGGAACTTCGGCGTCCGCCAGCTCATCAACGAGTGGGTGGTCTCCGCCACGTACGCCGGCGTGCGCGGGCTCGATCAGCTCACGATGAATTGGGCCAATCACAAGCTGAAGGCCGACGGCACCTGTTGCATCGACTACGACACCGCGCCGATCGGCTACAGCAACTTCATCTACTCCACGAACGACGGAAAGACCTGGTACGACGCGCTGCAGCTGCAGCTCGATCGTCCCTACCAGCGGTTCTCCACCTCGGAGATCGGCTGGGGTTTTGGACTCGCCTACACCTATGCCAACCGCTCGGTGCAGGGCATGGACAACCTGGGCGATCTGTTCGAGTACCCGAATGCGCTGGGCATTCCGAAGCATCCGTCGAGCGCGGCGAACAACGCACTGTCGGGCGACGAGAAGCATCACCTCGTGCTCAACGGCGTCACCGATCTTCCCTATCTGTGGGGCATTCAGCTCTCCGGACTGGCGACGCTCGGCGGCAAATACACGCAGGACGTCGGGTGTCCGGGACGGTTCTGTGGCCCGGGTTACGAGCGGGGCGGCTTCACGGTGCCTGGCCTGTTCCCGTATCAGGTCGTGAACTTCCGCCTGCGGAAGGACTTCGCCAATCTTGGCACGGCCAAAGCGGTGGGGCTCACGTTCGACCTGTTCAACGCCTTCAACCACGACAACCTCGGCTGTTACAACACGGGCAACCGCACGGACGTCAACTTTGGCAGGGCAACCTGCGTCGTCACGGATGCGCGACGGTACCAGATCGGCGCGCAGTATGACTTCTAGATCACCGACGTCGAGGGGCGCGCACGCTAGCGCGCCCCTCGACGGCTTCACTCCAGCGCCAATATGCGCCGACCCCGAGTCTCACGCCGATTGAGAGTCGTTGGCCTTCTCCTCGCGGTCGGCACCGGGGTCGTGTCGTGCGCGTCAGGCTCGCCAGCGACGACAGCGAGCAGATCCCCCGCCGGCTACGCGGCCACGCCGTCCGAGCAGGCGTTCCTCGACACCCTCTCCCGCCGCACGTTCAATTTCTTCTGGGAGACGACGAACCCGCGTAACGGGCTGACCCCCGATCGGTGGCCGACGAAGTCGTTCTCGAGCGTGGCCGCGGTGGGATTCGCGCTCACCGCCTACCCCATCGGTGTGGAGCGCGGATGGGTGAGCCGCGACGCGGCGCGCGAGCGCGTGCTCACGACGCTGCGTTTCTTCTGGAAGGCGCCACAGGGCGCCGAGGCGACCGGCGTCACGGGATATCGAGGCTTC